>DATEIG010000535.1:0-4123 GCA_035279185.1 Mycobacterium sp. | reverse complement strand
GGGATCGGGGTCTTCGGTGCCATCTACAGCCCTGACGGACGTCGGTTCATCGCTGGCGGCGACAACGGATCGCTGCGCCTGTACGACGCCGAAACCGGCCAGCAAGTGGGCCAGGACCTCGTCGGGCACACCAAGTGGATCGACGGTGCCACCTTCAGCCCAGACGGACACCGGATCGCCTCTGTGAGTGACGATCTCACCGTGCGGCTGTGGAACGCCGACACCGGTCAACCCATCGGCCAGCCCATGTACGGGCATCAGGACCAGGTGTGGGCCATTTCGTTCAGCCCGGACGGGCACATGCTGGCATCCGGAAGCGTGGACCGCACCCTGCGGTTGTGGAACGCCGACACGGGCCGTCCGATCGGTCAGCCGATGAAACACCCCAACAGGGTGATCAGTGTCGAGTTCAGCCCCGACGGCCAACGCATTGTCACCGGAGGCGCCGACGGCATGTTGCGGTTGTGGGACGTCCGGACCGGACAGGAGGCAGGCCCTCCGCTGAAGGGCCACACCGGCGACGTGTTCGATGTCGCGTACAGCCCCGACGGACGCCGCATCGCGTCAGCGGGCGGCGACGGGGACGTCAGGTTGTGGGACGCTGCGACGGGCCTGCCGATCGGCGGCCCCATGCCGGCGCGCGGGAGCCGGGTGCTGAGCGTGGTCTTCAGCCCTGACAGCCGCCGACTTGCCTCCGGCAGCGGTGACGGCGCAGTTCGACTGTGGGACACCGAAACCCGGCAGATGCTTGGTGCGACGATGCTGGGCCAGAAGGGCGGCGTGTGGACGGTGTCGTTCAGCCCGGACGGCACCCGTCTGCTCTCGGGATCTCAGGACGGGACCATCCGACTGTGGGACGTGGGGATCCGACGGCCGTTGATCGGCCACATCGGGGGCGTCTCCAGTGTGGCGGTGAGCCCAGACGGGCGGCAGATCGCGTCCGCGGGTGACGACGGCACGGTGCGTCTGTGGGACGCCGCCAACGGCCGCCCGATCGGGACGCCGCTCATCGACAGCGCCCAACCGTTGTCGAGCGTTGCGTTCAGCCCGGACGGACGGCGCCTCGCCGTGGCGGGCAACGATGGGACCGTCGGCCTGTGGGACACGGACACTCGGGTGCGCGTGAGTGCCCCGATCAATCCGGGACAGGGGCCGCTGAGCAGCGTGGCATTCGCACCCGATGGACGCCGATTGGCCATCGGTGGCGGGGACCCGTCAGTTGGTGTCGAGACCGACCACGACGGCACCGTTCAGGTCTGGGACCTCCAAGCGAACCGTCCCGTGAGCGAGCGATGGAAACACGGCGAGCGGGTCAACAGCGTCGCCTTCAGTCCTGACGGGAACCGCATCGTCTCCGGCGGCAACGAGGGCGACAACACCGGGTCTGTGCGGTTGTGGGACGCCAACACGGGGCAGATGATCGCGGCCACCACGATCGGCGAGGCGCAGAGGATCGTCTGGGCGGTGGCGTTCAGTCCCCACGGGCGCCGGATCGCGGCCGCCGGTGTCGACGGCTTCATCGAGGTACTGGGGTCCAACGGGCTCGATGAGCTCGGTGCACCGCTGAAAGGCCATGAGGACAGGGTTGTTTCGTTGGCGTGGAGCCCTGACGGCAAGACCATCGCCTCCGCCAGTCGCGACGAGACCATCCGGGTGTGGGATGTCGAGTCGGGCCAGCAACTGGGTAATGCCCTGATCGCGCACACCGACGACGTCCGCAGTATTGCGTTCACTCCCGACGGTCAGCGCATCGTTTCGGGTAGCGCCGACGGCACCGTCCGCGTCTGGCCCGCCTCCGCAGGCCCAAAAGAACTGTGCGACAAACTGACCAAGAACATGAGCTACAAGCAGTGGAACGAGTGGGTCTCGCCGGACATCGACTACATCAAGGTCTGTCCAGACCTGCCGATACCTCCCGACTGAGGCGTTCCGGCGCGCTGGCCGCTCGGACCACTTTGAGGTCGACCAAGGCGAGCGCCCCGGGAATGTGACGTACCGCCTCGCGATCGGCGTCGGCGACGTCATCCGGCAGCTCTTCGAATGGAATCAGATACGGCGAGGTCTTCCGTTCGACGTCCTTGGCGCCCAGCCGCCAGCCGGCCTTCAGACGTTCGGTCACCCACCGTTTGTGCTCAGCAACCGCGAGCGCTTCGAACTCCTCCTCGGTGAAATCGAATGTCGGAGAGCTGATGTCGTGGACCGGCGCGATGGCGCATCCGATGCTGCGCAGCTTGACCGGGATGTCGCGAGCCTGAGCCCGGCTCGACTCTTTGCGGGATTCGTCGAGTTCGGACCACGTCGGCGCTTCCTTTCCCGCGGCGAGTTGACTGGCGCGCCAACGCTCGTGGATGGCGACCGCGATCCGCTCGAATGACCCGCCCGCGACGATTTCTGCCGTACAGGTTCGCTTCAGCGCTGGGAACACGCTCACGTTCGTCAGCTCGCCGCTCGCGGTCCCGTCGATCAGGAGGCGGGCCACCCCCCGTTCCCTCGACAACACGACCACCAGCGGGATGCCCGAGTCGAGCTCATAGCGCAGGCTGAGCGCCGCCTCGATCGCGTCTTCGTCGCGATACGCCGTCACGTACGCGCGCGTTATGGGCGGCGCCCCCGCTGCCGCGCGCGCAGGTTCTATGCCGTGCAGTCCACGCACTGACGCCGACGCGTAGATGAATCGACAGATCGACTCGAGGTCCGGGTACTGGTCGAGCAGCGCGCGAACACGTTCCTCCGCTTGATCGTCGGCGACGGTGACCCAGAGCGGCGTCTCGTCGGTCCGGTCGGTGTACCAACCCCACGCGGCGTGCTTCACCAACCATGTCCCCAGGCCGTCGAGGCGACTGACGAGCACATGGGGACGGCCGTCCTGCGTCGCAACGGGATAGTCGTCGAGGCACAGCCGCGCGCCGATCTCGTCGAGGTTGAAGAAGTCGAGTGACGACAGTGCGCCCCGGCTGGAATTCGCCTCCTGGATCCGGAGCAGGCGGCAGAGTTCGGGATCGCCGATGCGAGCAAGACAGCGCAGGCCACTGTGCCGACGACCCGTCGGAAGTCCGCGGGCCACCGCGATGATCTCGGTGTTCACCGCATCGGTCGGGCATACGGCGAGCAGTCGGGCGGCGCGATGCGCACCTGCCTCGCGCAGGGTGCTCTCCACCATCGCATCGCCGACGACGACGGGGACATGCCAGCTGCGACACATGTCGATGTAGGGATTGCCGGGGTTCGACTCTATGACCACGACTCGGCGGCCTGCCTGTCGAAGCTGGTCGACGAACACCCGACCGACATAACCCAGACCGCAGACGATGACGTGGCGCCGCATCAGCGGAATCTTCAACTGTTGGGCTCTGTCGCGGAACAGCACCGCCAAACCGTTCAGGGCCGCCCACCCCGCGACGAGCGGTGCGAGGATGCGCGCGATTTCGAGTGTGACGGGCAGGCCTGTCGTGCCCGGGGATCCCAGCAGGAACAGCTTGAACGTCTCGTAGGCGATGTCGGTGGTTTGCGGAGGATGTTTGAGTGTTCCCTCGGCGTAGAGGTCGTTGAGGTACCGGCTGTATCCCGCCCAGCCGAGCACGAACGCCACTACCGCGAGGAAGCCGAGCAACGCCCATCGGAAGTCTGCGATGTAGCGGCGGAGAGTAGGCAGGGATGTCATTGGAAACACTCACAGGACGATGCAGCGGTGCGTGGACGTGCCACTTCGGAGCGACGCCATGTGGGCGAGCCTAATTGAACAGCGGTTGCTGCAACGGCTTACGCGCAAGCTGCTGACGGCGCGTCAGCATGCCAGTGCGGTCGTCGTGTCGAGCGCGTAGAGCTCGATGGAAGCCGACTTCCCCTTGAGGACATGGGCTCCCCGGTTCGGTGAGGCCACGCGGCGCAGAAGCGAGAGCGTCGACGGTGTGACGAGTCATGAGAATCGCGTCACCGGTGGTCTTGGTGCATTGCTCCCATGCTCCGGCGGAAACGGACGGCTTCGCCGTAGACGCTCGAAATGCCGAAATTGGGATCGGTAGCAACGTTGACGGAGTTCAATTGCTTTGCGCTACCGGGAAAATTTCCACCACCGTCAAATATCAGCAAACCTACACCGCTTGTCTCGCAGCCGCGGGGCCGC
>DATEIG010000534.1:0-5357 GCA_035279185.1 Mycobacterium sp. | reverse complement strand
GGTGTCGATGGCGACCGGGCGTCAGGTCCGCTCCGACGTCGGCATGACCGGCGAGGTGACGCTGAACGGCCGGGTGCTGCCGATCGGCGGCGTCAAGCAGAAGCTGCTGGCCGCTCAACGTGCGGGGTTGTCGACGGTTTTCATTCCGCAGCGCAATGAGCCCGACCTGGACGACGTTCCGGCCGAGGTGCTCGAGGCGCGCGACGTGAAGCCGATGACCGATGTCGCCGACATCATCGCCCAGGCGCTGGAGCCTGCGAGCGAGGCGGTCACCGCAGCGGCCTGATCTGTTCCCCCATCTACGGTGTGGGCCCAGCTCGGCAGGGAAAGGTGAGCGGTTAGATGCCACGACGCGGTGAACCGTTGCGCACGTTCGGGTTTCTCACGATCGGCCGTTTCGACGCCGCCGACCCGGGGCCCGGCATCGAGGAGACACTCCAGGTCATCGAGCGGGCCGAGGCGCTGGGCTTCGACAGCGTGTGGCTGCGCAACCGCCACCTGCAACCCGGCATCTCGTCACCGGTGGCGATCATGGCCGCCGCGACGCAGCGCACACGCCGCATCGAACTGGGCACCGCCGTCATACCTCTCGGGGTGGAGAACCCCTTCCGGCTGGCGGAGGATCTCGCCACCGTCGACATCCTCTCGGGCGGCCGGATCAACCCCGGCGTGTCGGTGGGCACCCCGATGCTCTACGACCACTTCAAGGACTCGCTCTACCCGGAAACCCATGAGCTCGAGGATTTCTCGAAGGACCGGGTGCTGCGGCTGCTCCGCAATCTGCGTGGCGAGCCGGTCAGCGACTTCTCCGGAACGGTCGGCATCGAGCAGTACAGCGACAGGATCCAGCCCTACTCACCCGGTCTGGCGGACCGCGTGTGGTACGGCGGCGGCCGCGATTCAGCGGCCTGGGCGGGGGAACAGGGCATCAACTACCTGACGAGTTCGGTGGTCAGCATCGAAGGAACCGACTCCCGCGACTTCGCCACCATTCAGGGCGAACACATCGACGTCTACCGCGCGCATCACCGCGACCCTGAAAAGGCAAGGGTGTCACAGGGACTCGTCGTCATCCCGACGGATTCGGCCAGCGGTGACCAGATCCGCCGCTACCGTGAGTACGCCGCGAGCCGCTTCGAACGAACGAAGAACCCTCACGGGCCGCGCGGCATGCTGTACTCCCCTGACTACGTCGGCTCGTCCGATGAGCTGGCGGACCAACTCTTCGCGCACGCCGGGTTCCAGCGGTCCACGGAAGTGGCCGTCGCGCTTCCCTTCACGTTCGGTGCGGACGACTACGACCAGATCATCACCGACCTCGCCGAGAAACTCGGTCCCGCGCTCGGATGGACCCCGGCGCAGTAGCGTCGGCACATGGCTTACGACGAGGACCTCGCCGACCGCATCCGCGAACTGATCGCCGCCGAGAAGGGCGTCGAAGAGAAGCGGATGTTCGGCGGGTTGGCGTTTCTGATCAACGGCAACATGGCGGTCGCGGCGAGCGGTCGCGGCGGCCTGATGGCCCGTGTCCCGCAGGCCGAGACGGAGAAGCTGCTGGCGCGCGAGCATGTCGAACCCATGGTGATGGCGGGCCGCGAAACCCGCGGCTGGCTGCGGATTTCGGCTGACGGTGTCAGAACCAAACGCCAGCTGCAGTCGTGGGTGTCCCGAAGCGTGGAGTACGCCGGGTCACTGCCGCCGAAGTGACGTTTCCGGTCACGGCTGACGGGTAGCCATGTCCCGTGGCGCGGTCACCTCACCATGACCATCGTGGCGTGATCCGGATAGGGACCTCGGGGTGGTCGTACGACCACTGGACCGATGTCCTGTATCCACCCAAGTTGCCTGCTTCTCGCCGGCTGGCCCGCTACGTCGAGGAATTCGACACCGTCGAACTGAACGCCAGCTTCTACCGCTGGCCGCGCGACGATGCGTTCACCGGATGGCGGCAACGGCTCCCCGCGGGCTTCACGATGGCGGTCAAAGCCCACCGCGGGCTGACCCACTACCGGAGGCTGAAGTCACCGGAGCCGTGGATCGAGCGTTTCCAGCGGTGCTGGGCTGCGCTCGGTGACCGGGCCGAGGCGCTGCTGGTGCAACTCCATCCCGCGGTGGAACGCGACGATGCCCGCCTCGATCACTTCCTGGGGCTGATGCCGCGATCGATCCCCGTGGCGATGGAACTGCGACACCCGACGTGGAACGACCCCGCGGTGTATGCATTGCTGGAGCGTCACGGCGCCGCCTATGTCGTGATGAGCGGTGCGGACCTCCCCTGTGTGCCGAGAGCGACCAGCGACCTGGTCTACATCCGGATGCACGGGCCGGAGCCCGCCTCGCTGTACACCGGTTCGTACTCCGAGGAGGACCTGCGCGAGTGGGCTGACCGGGTTCTCGCATGGCAGGCCGAGGGCAGGCGTGTCGACGTGTACTTCAACAACGACATCGGCGGCCATGCCGTGCGCAACGCGCGTCGTCTGCGGGACTTGGTGACCCCCGGTTGATCCGCCGCAATCCGGTTCGGGCACGCTGGTGGCTCACAATGCGAGCCATAATTCTGACCTCGGCGGCGCTGCTGGTCCTCACCGGCTGCTCGAGTGGCGTCGTCAACACCGGCGAGTGGGCGACTTTCCCGACATCGGCTGCGCCGGTCGAACCACAGCTCCCGCCCGTGAACCCCGCACACCTCGCCAACGCCTTCGGGTTCGTCGGGTACCCCACGGAACAGGCGGCGTACTACTTCGCCACACCGAGCGGCCGCTGGCAATGCGCGATACTCCCCCGCGACAAGGCGGGCTGCCAGGCGGCTGGCGGCGGGGCGCTCAACGTCACGGGTGCGCCGGACACGGTGACCGACGCCGAAGGCGACGAGGTGCCGCCGAATGCGATCGTGATCGGACCGGAGGGCGACGCCTTTTTCGCGGCGTTGGACGAACCCGGTTTCTCGCCGCCGGAGACCGCTAAAGAGTTGCCGTTCAACAGGACTCTGATCGCCGCACGCTTCCGGTGCAACATCCAGGAGACGACGGGCGTGTCGTGCGTGAGCGAGGACAGCGGGCTGGGGTTCACGTTCAGCTCCGACGAGTTCCGTCCGCAGTACACCGAGGTGCCGCTCGACGCGCCCTAGCGGAGGCGCTCAAACGCGAGCTGTCCGGATAGCGAAATGCCCGTCGCCATCCGCGTGCGTTTTGCGCATTTGCTACCCCGGTGATCGGGCCGACAACCGCATGCGGCACGCTGGTCAACCAAATGCGCGCCATAATTCTCACCTCCGCGGTGCTGCTGCTCGTGACGGGGTGCACAACCGAACGCGTCGTCAGCACCGGCGACTGGGATTCGACCACCACCTCGTCGGCTGCTGCGCCACCGGCGCCTTCGCTGCCCCCGACCAACCCCGCACTGCTCGCGAACGCGCGAGACTTCAGCCAGAGCCGCGACGGTCGACCGGCCTACTACTTCTCCACGCCGAGCGGCCGCTGGCAGTGCGCGATCTTCCCGGGCGACCAGGCGGGCTGCGAAGGCACGAGCGGCGCGCTGGCGATTGCGGGCGCCCCCGACACCGTGCCGAACGCCAACGGTCAGCCGACCCCGCCCAATGCGATCGTCGTCGGCCCGGACGGCGACGCACGGTTCGCCGCCGTCGACGAGGCGGCGTTCACCCCGCCCGCGCCCGCAGCCGTGTTGCCGTTCAACCGCACGCTTGCCGTCGACCGGTTCCGGTGCAACCTGCAGGAGTCGAAGGGTGTCTCCTGCCTCAGCGAGGAGAGCGGCAAGGGCTTCACGTTCAGCGCGGACGGTTTCGACATGCAGTACAGCGAGGTACCGCTCGACGCGCCGTGACGGCGATGCGTCACTCGAGGTTCGCGGTGCCGTCGGAATGCACGGTCACCTTCGCTCCCGCGATGTCCTCGCGCACGGTGGCGTCGGCCTCCCCGGCGTCGCCGATGACCGCGAGCGTTCTCGTGTCGTCGGGCGTCCGCACCGCGAGGAACGCTTTCTGCGCTGTACCGTCCCTGTCGAACGGGGTCGTCCACGACTCGACGGTCCCCACCCCGGACCACTCGACTGTGGCGCCCCTCGTCGGCTCGGCGTCCACCGCCGACTGCACGTCCTCCCAGCGGAATTCGTGCGCGGGCGGCTCCGATCCGTAGACGCCGAAGCTGTGCTTGGTCAGATATCCGCCGTTGGCGGTGATCAGCCCGATCTGTCCCGACGTGCCCGCCAACCGCTCGGCCATGGTGGCGATCGAATGCGTGACGTAGTTGTTCCACGGGCCGCCCGCGAAGGTGAGGCCGCCGGTGACGGTCAGCGGCCGGGCCGCATCGCCGAGCGGCAGGCCCAGTTCGGCGGCGGCGACCTGAACAGCCGACGGGAAGCACGAGTAGACGTCGATCAGATCGAGATCGTCGACGCCGATCCCGGCCAGCTCGAGTGCCCGCCTGCCGCCGATCCGGATCGCCGGTGATCGATCGAGCTCCAGCCGTTCACCCACCGCATAGGTGTCGTGCGAATCGGTGCCGGCATACGGGAAAACCCACCGCTCCGTGGGGATCTGCAGCTGCCGTGCCTTTTCGACCGAGGTCAGGATGATCACCGCGGCCTGATCGACCATGTTGTTGGAGTTCATCAGCTTGGTGTACGGCCAGCTGATCATCCGGTTGTCGTCGCTCGGGGCCCAGATGTCCTCCGCGGACGACGCCGACCTGCTCCACGCGTGCGGGTTCGTCTGCGCCACCTCGCTGAACTGCGACCACAACGCCCCGATCCGTCGGCGGTGGTCGTTCTGCGACTCCCCCTTCGTGATTCTCAGCGCCTGTTCGAAGAGCGGATAGACGTACGAGGGCCGGTCCAGGTCGATACGCAACTCGGCGGGCCCCACCATCGGCAGGTTCTCGTTGGCACCCTCGGCGAACGGCACGGACTCGGGTTCGCTCGTCCAGGCGGGCTTCACCCCGCGGTTACGCAATCGCGTTCTCGTGCGGAACGTTTCGGCACCCCCGATCATGACCACGTCCGCGCGGCCGGACTGGATGTCGAGACATGCCTGGTTGACCAGTGTCTGCGGGACGTTGCCGCCCACACCCGTGTAGCGGGTCGAGGCGTTGTCGGCACCGATCCGTGCTGCCAGCAGCCGACCCGGGTCCCGGTAGCGCCACGACAGGATGTTGACGATGCGCACCGAATCCACTGCCTGCAGGACGCAGGGATCGCCGGCGACCCGCGCGGCGTCGGCCATCAGGTCGATGGGTTCGACGTCGGGATTCTCGTCGAACTGGTTGACCTGTCCGTAGCCCACGAGGACCGGCGTTCTGGGCGGTGGTGTCACTGCTGTTTCCTCGGTGAGTCGGTGGGGTCGG
>DATEIG010000533.1:0-3374 GCA_035279185.1 Mycobacterium sp. | reverse complement strand
CTCGACCCGATCTTCGTGCCCGCGTTCAATGCGGCCGACGACGACGGTGGTCGGCTTCGGGTGGTGATCGACCAGATCGCGTCGTTCACCGAAGGCCGATTGGAGCGGTTGGAACCCGCTCTAGACTGATTCGGTGGCCGGCCGTATCCCTGATCGCGATATCGCTGCCATTCGTGAACGCGTGCGGATCGAAGACGTGGTCGGCGACTACGTCCAGCTTCGGCGCGCGGGCGCGGATTCGCTCAAGGGGCTGTGCCCGTTTCATGACGAGAAGTCGCCGTCCTTCCACGTTCGCCCCAACCACGGTCACTTCCACTGCTTCGGCTGCGGTGAAGGCGGCGACGTGTACGCGTTCATGCAGAAGATCGAGCACGTCAGCTTCGTCGAGGCCGTCGAACTGCTCGCCGACCGAGTCGGCTACACCGTCACCTACACCGGTGCCGCGACCAGCGTGCAGCGCGACCGGGGGAGCCGAAGCCGCCTGCTCGCCGCGAACACCGCAGCCCAGGAGTTCTACGCCGAGGCGCTGACCTCCGACGAGGCCGCACCAGCCCGTCAGTATCTGCTCGACCGCAACTTCGACGCGGACGCCGCCGCGCACTTCGGCTGCGGTTTCGCGCCCTCGGGCTGGGATACGTTGACGAAACACCTGCTGCGCAAGGGGTTTGAGTTCAAGGAACTCGAAGCGGCCGGGCTGTCGCGGGAAGGCAAACGCGGTCCGATGGACCGCTTCCACCGCAGGCTGCTGTGGCCGATCCGGGTGTCCAGCGGCGAGGTCATCGGGTTCGGCGCGCGCCGGTTGTTCGACGACGACCAGAATCAGGCGAAGTACGTCAACACGCCGGAGACCGTGCTGTACAAGAAGTCGTCGGTGCTCTTCGGCCTCGATCGCGCCAAGCGCGACATCGCCAAGGGGCACCAAGCCGTCGTCGTCGAGGGTTACACCGACGTCATGGCGATGCATCTCGCGGGCGTGACCACCGCGGTCGCCTCCTGCGGAACCGCCTTCGGCGACGAGCACCTCGCGATGCTGCGTCGACTCATGATGGACGACAAGTTCTTTCGCGGCGAGCTCATCTACGTGTTCGACGGCGACGCGGCCGGTCGTGCCGCGGCCGTCAAAGCCTTCGAGGGCGAGCAGAACCTGGCGGGGCAGTCGTTCGTCGCCGTCGCAGCCGACGGGATGGATCCGTGCGACCTCCGGTTGAGATCCGGCGACGGAGCGCTGCGGGATCTGGTGGCACGGCGAACTCCCTTGTTCGAGTTCGCAATTCGAACGGCCCTGGCCGACCACGACCTCGACAACGCCGACGGCCGGGTGGCCGCGCTGCGGCGCTGCGTGCCGATGGTGGCGCAGATCAAGGACCCGACGCTGCGCGACGAGTACGCGCGCCAACTGGCCGGCTGGGTCGGGTGGGACGACGTCGCTCAGGTCGTGAGCAGGGTCCGCGACCACGCCAAGGGCGGCGCGCAGGTGCAGGGCAGCCGGACAGCCCGACCCGCCAAGTCCGCCACCGCGGCGGTCGTCCGGCCCGATCCGCGTGATCCGACGCTGTGGCCGCAGCGCGAAGCGTTGAAGTCGGCGCTGCAGTACGCCGCGATCGCAGGCCCGGTGTTCGACGCCCTGTCGGTCGAGACGTTCACACACCCCGGCTACGCGGCGGTCCGCGCCGCGATCACGGCGGCAGGCGGCACATCGGCGGGCGCCAAGGGCGCCGAGTGGATCGAGGCGGTGCGCCAGCAGACGGGTTCGGACGCCGCGGCGAGCCTCGTCACCGAGTTGAGCGTCGAGTCGATCAGGATCGAGGACGACGAGAAGCTGCCGCGCTACATCAGCGGTGTGCTCGCGCGACTGCAGGAAGTGGCCGTCGGCCGGCAGATCGCCGAGGTCAAGTCGAAGCTGCAGCGGATGTCACCGGTCGAGCAGGGTGACGAGTACCACGCGTTGTTCGGCGACCTGGTCGCGATGGAGGCCTATCGCCGCAGCCTGCTCGAACAAGCCAGTGGCGACGACCTTACTGCGTAACAAGCGACCGCAGGTTATGGTGTAGGCGATCGGGGACCCCTGGTGAAAGGCAAATTCGTGGCTTCGAGAACGACCCGTCGGGTGATCGCCCTCAGCGCATTCGCGGCTGCCGTGGCAGCACCGGTCATCGCCGCGACCACGATGTCGGCCTCCGCGCCTCGGACTCAGGCCTACCCGGGTGAATGCCTCGCGTGGTTCGGCAACCAGGAGGACGGCAAGTGCCTGTCCTACTCGAACGGATCAACCAGCGGCGGCACGCCGTGGGGCATCTACGGACCCAACAACTACCAAAACGGCGGGTTGCTGCCGGGTCAGACGTACACCAGCCCCGTTCGCTAGCGGCGCCCGTCGGCCGTCGGCGCGGGCTGCGGCCTCAGCACATCGGTTTCGGCGTCGATCGGCGTCAACGTCACCATCTCCGGATCAGGTGAGACCCGATTGGCGATCTTGCGGCGTCCCGCCGTGATCACCGCCTTGGCGGCGGGGCTCGCCGTGACGGCGCGATACGTGCCCGCGATCTGCTCATATCGGCGTCGGCCCGCCTTCGTACCCATGACATAGCCGACGGCCAATGCGGCGACATACCCGAACACAGGGCCCCTCCCAGACGATGGTGCGACAGACTCCATCCTGCCTCACGCGGGGGGGTGCGCGCCGGGCCGGGAGACCATTGGCGGGCCGGCCCGCCCGTACGCTAAAGTCAACCCTCGGTCCGCGGAGGAACCCGGCGGGCCAGGCAATCCCCTGTAGCTCAATTGGCAGAGCATTCGGCTGTTAACCGAAGGGTTGGTGGTTCGAGTCCACCCGGGGGAGCACACTTTTCCCTGGTCTATCGGACCACTTCGACCCAAGACCTTTTTGCGTGCTCAAAGGCGCCGAAACTCGTAGTGCAATTCCCGCCGATCGGCAACTGAGCCGGGCCGACAATGTATGCGGCGGCGAACGGTCGGACTGGCTCCGCGCCGACTTTGCCGTGGGCTGGTTCGGAGGGCGTAGCTGTCCGCAGTGGAGCAAACGACATCACTACCGTCCACTAGTGTCGATCGCACTTCCGCAAATACGAATTGAGTTGCTGATTCAGCGCAGGTAGCGGTAATAGCTTGCTACCGTCGCTGCTAAGGGAAGCCCGCCCCGCCGAGGGGGCTGAGTCTGGAAGGCGGATGAAAATGGTGCAACTGACGAAAGTTGTTGTGGTGCTTGGGGGTATGGCGGCCTCGCTGACCGTCGGAGTCGGGGTCGCGTCCGCAGCGCCCGATCTCGGCCCGCTTGTCGACACGACGTGCAGCTACCCACAGGTAGTGGCGGCGATCAACGCGCAATCGCCCGACGCCGTCAACGAGTTGAATGC
>DATEIG010000532.1:0-3925 GCA_035279185.1 Mycobacterium sp. | reverse complement strand
CGACGGTGAACATCGTGTGCTCGGCCGCTGTCCGCCGATCGTCGGGATAGGTGTGCGCACCGTCCGGCACGAGGAACGGGATCACCAGTTCCGGCGCGTCGTAGAGGATCTGGCCGCGTGCCACTCGTCGCTCGACGGCGTCAGGGTCCCTGCCGTCGCCCGACAGATCTGACCGCCAGGTGTCCTTCATCCGGTCCAGGAGGCGGGTCCGCTGTGCGGTGTCGGTCACCCAGACGAACCGCACAGGCCGGGTGTGGTGGGGAGCGGGCGCGGTCAACGCCTCCGCGACGGCCTCCTCGATCAGTTCCGCGGCGACGGGTTCGTCGCTGAAACGGCGCACCGACCGGCGCAGCAGCTGTGCCTGTCTGCGGCCCATCGCCAGCGACTCCTCGGTGCCGAGCCAGAACAGGTCTTCCTCCCCGGCGCGCACCAGCGAGCGCGCGGTGGATCCGTCGTCGGAGAGCGAGAGACCGCGCACCACCGCGACCGGTATGCCGGTCAGCTTGCCCTTGACGAGGTCGGCGGCCGCCGCGATCTCGTCGGCGACGGCCACCTCGGTGACGACGAGTTCGTTTCCGTGCACATCGTGGGCTCCCGCATAGCCGTGCAGCACGGTCAGGCCCGCGGCGCCGATCGCGGCGTCGGTCTGGCCGTTGCGCCACGCCCGGCCCATCGTGTCGGTGACGACGACACCGACGGTCACACCGAGTCGCTCGCGCAGGCCTTCGCGCAGCGCCGCGGCGCTGCCGTCGGGGTCCACGGGCAGCAGAGCGAGTTCCGTCGAGCCGACGTTCGAGCCGTCGACACCCGCTGCCGCCTGCACGATGCCGAGGTTGTTCTCGGTGATCAACGTGCGGCCCTTGCGGGCGAGCACACGCACCGCTTCACCGTCGATGAGCTTGCGCCGCAGCGTGTCCCGCTCGTCGGGGTCTGACGGCGCGGCGACGATGCGGCCTTCGCACTTGGACAGCACCTTGCTGGTGACGACCACGACGTCGTCGTCGCGCAACCAGGGTGCAGCCTCGGCGAGCGCAGCGACGAGGTCATCGCCCGGCCGGAACTCCGGTAGGCCGGCCACCGGAAGCACTTCGACGGCGGCAGCGGCGCCGTGCTCGGTCATGGCTTCACTCCCGCCAAATCCAGTCCCGCGCGGACCATTTCGGCCGTCGTCGCCGGATCGGTCATCAGCAGCGGCGCCGAACGGACCTCGACGCCCGGAATCTCGGCGTCGTCGCCGGAGTGGACGAGCCAGCCGTCGAGGATGCCGACACCCGATCGTGCGCCGTAGTAGCCACCGACGGCCTCTGACGTGCTGGCCACCCCGATGACCTTCAGGCATTCGTCAGCCATGCCGCGCAACGGCTTTCCCGCGACGATGGGCGAGTAGCCGATCACGGGCGCAGGTGTTGAGCGGAGCGCCCCGCGAATGCCGGGAATCGCAAGGATGGACCCGATGCTGACCACCGGGTTGGACGGCGCCAGCAGCACCACGTCGGCCGACGCGATCGCGTCGGTGACACCGGGTCCCGCGGTGGCTTTGTCGGCACCGACGAACGCGAAGCTGTGCGTCGGCACCTGGGCGCGATAGCGCACCCACCACTCCTGGAAATGGATCGCCTTGCGGTCGCCGCTCGCGGGATCGGTGATGACGACGTGGGTTTCGCTGCGGTCGTCGCTGGCAGGCAGCAGGCGCGCGCCGGGCGACCAACGCGCGCACAGCGCCGCGGTGACGTCCGACAGCGGGTAGTCCGCCCGCAGCATCTGGCTGCGCACGAGATGGGTCGCGAGGTCGCGGTCCCCGAGGCCGAACCAGTCCGGCTGCACGCCGTATGCCGCGAGTTCCTCCTTGGCATGCCAGGTCTCGTTGCGGTGGCCCCAGCCGCGCTCGGGATCGATCCCGCCGCCGAGGGTGTACATACACGTGTCCAGGTCTGGGCAGATCCGCACGCCGAACATCCATGCGTCGTCGCCGATGTTGACGACGGCGGTGAGGGAATGATCGGGTGTCTCGGAGCGTGCGAACTGTCCCAGGCCGAGCAGGTGCTGGACGCCCAACAGGAAGCGCGCACCGCCGACTCCGCCGACCAGAACGGTGACCTTCACACCGATCGACACTAGGCCCCCGGTCACGAGAAGGTCTCGGCGACCGCGTCGTATCGGTGCTGTGACAGACACGCCGGAGCTCGATTTTCGTCGGACGCGCCGAATTGAGATAACGAGATGGTATGAAAATCGGTTCCAGCGCTTGACCCCGGCAGCTAACAAGTGTGTAATCACACCAGTGTCATTTTTCGGTTGGCCGGCCGGTTCCGGTGTCGCAGACCGAGATTCGATCACTTGTTCGAATTGAATTGGTCGCACATCTCCATCGTGAGGCTCTACAGCGGATCAGCGATACACAGGTGAGGAGGGGGAAGATGTCTTTTGAGCAGGTCGATTTCGGCCACCAGATCCGGTTCGAGAACCGGATGCTCGGCGCCGTGGACAACGTCCCGCACACCAATACCGGGCCGGCACCGATGACGTCCCTGGGGCGTCCGCAACTGAGCCTCGTCCCGGACCGTCCGGAACTCGACGCAATTGCGCCGCTAACTCCGGAGGACGATCTGTGGCAGGAGAAGGCTCTCTGTGCCCAGACCGATCCCGAGGCGTTCTTCCCCGAGAAGGGCGGCTCGACCCGGGAGGCCAAGCGCATCTGCCAGGGCTGCGAGGTGCGCGACGCGTGCCTGGACTACGCCCTTGCCCACGATGAGCGCTTCGGCATCTGGGGTGGCCTCTCCGAACGGGAGCGCCGCCGCCTCAAGCGCGGCATCATCTGACGCGTTGGGTTTCTGGTCGGACTCTCCCCGTACGCTTCGCGCGGGAGGTACCCCCACAACGCGGCTCGTTCCTCGCCGCTTGATCGTCGTCCGACGACCTACTCGTCGTCGATCGAAGGGTCGATGACGGAGGGTTCGACGCCCAGATAGGTGGCCACCTGGGCCACCAACACCTCATGCAGTAAATCGGCAAGCTCGTCGGTGTCCTTGGCGCGACGCTCGATCGGCCTGCGGAACAACACAATTCGCGCGCGAGTCGAATTGCCGCGCACATCCACGCCCGCGGGGATCAGCCGGGCCAACGCAATGGGGCCGTCGGCCACCACCTCGGGGGGCCATTGCACACTCTCGGGATCCTTGGGCGCCATCCTCGGGATCTCGTCGACCGCGACGTCGAGCGTGCTCACCCTGTCCTGCCACTGACGCTCGATCGGCTCGTAGGCCTCCAGCACCGCCATGTCGAACCGCTCCGCCCGGCTGCGCCACCCCGGCACGCTGGGCGGAAGCAGCGGACCGCGCATGTCGCGGCCACGGCGTGATCGCCGGAGATTCCGCTCGGCCACCTGAGAACTGTAACGGTTGGAAGTCGGCGCGCAGACCGCTGCGTGTCCGACGCCGTGCGGCGTTTATCGCGCGATAGCCTTCCGTTCGTGAATGTTCCCCGTCGCTGTTGCAGGCCCGGGTGTCCCCACTATGCCGTCGCGACATTGACGTTCGTCTACTCCGACTCCACAGCGGTGGTGGGTCCGCTGGCCACGGTCTCGGAGCCACATTCATGGGACCTCTGCGTGAGCCACGCGGGCCGGATCACCGCCCCACGGGGGTGGGAACTGGTCCGCCACGCGGGACCGCTGCCGACCCATCCCGACGAGGACGACCTGGTCGCGCTCGCCGAGGCCGTGCGGGAGGGGCGCGAGGCTCCGATGGGTGGGATCGCGGCCGGATTCACCGATCCGGTCACCGGCGCCCACGGCGGTGCGTTGATGGCGCCGCCGGCGCCCAGACCCGAGTCGAACGGTCGAAGGCGCGGCCACCTGCGGGTGCTGCCCGACCCTTCTGAGTAGCCCTCGCCGGGCGGATAGGCTGACGCCAGCAGCCTGAATCTG
>DATEIG010000531.1:0-2619 GCA_035279185.1 Mycobacterium sp. | reverse complement strand
GGTACCGAGACCAAGCCGGGTACTGAGACCAAGCCGGGTACCGAGACCAAGCCGGGTACCGAGACCAAGCCGGGCACCGAGACCAAGCCGGGCACCGAGACCAAGCCGGGTACTGAGACCAAGCCCGGCGGCGGCACCACGCCTCCTCCGAACAGCGGCGGCGGCTTCCCGGACGATCTCATCGATTACGGCGGCTGTGTCTGCGGATAACCGCACAAGCCATCACCCAGCTTCAGCCCCGGGCCCTCTCCCAGCCTGGGGCTGAAGCGCGTCGTCAGCTCTCGAGCGTCTTGACGGCTTGGGCCGTCAGCTCGTGGCCGATGTCGATGACCTCGGCTGCGCGGTGGAATTCCAGACTGCGACAGGCGGTTCGGGGCACTTCGATCAGCAGGTCGGGCGGATAGGCCGCGAGCGTGTGCCGCGCCAGCGCGGCCTGGGCGATGTCGATGGTGCGGTTCATCACCTCGAAGCTGCCCATCTTGGGCACCGGTGATTCCTTGCCGCTGTCGACGAGTTCGTCATCACTGTCGGACACCATCGGATCGACACCGTCAGCGTCGTCGGTCGCAAGGCCGAACCTGTTGAGCATCGTGCTGGATTCGAACAGCGACGATGTGCTGCGCCACATCCGGTTCCACCACTCCGTCGTCGCGCGCTGTTCGGCGCCCGTCGGTTCCTCGGCCCCGCCGGCCTCGCTTCCACTGAGGCTGACGGCGATGGTGAGGTCGGCGTTGACCGCCGCGATCGGAGCCATGGGCAGCGGGTCGAGGATGCCGCCGTCGGCGAGCAGTCGGCCGTCGAGGATGTGCGGGGTGATGACGCCGGGTATCGCGATCGACGCCCGGATCGCCGCGTCCACCGGGCCCCGCTGCAGCCACACCGACTTGCCCGCGATCAGGTCCGTCGAGACCGCCGTATACGGGATCGGCAGTTCCTCGATGGTCACCTCGCCGAGGATGTCGCGCACCGCGTCGAGGATCTTGGCGGCGCGCAGCACCCCGGCCGCGGTGATCGACGGGTCGAGCAGCCGCAGCACCGCGCGTTGGGTCAACGACATTGCCCACCCGGCGAATTCGTCGAGCTTCCCCGCCGCCTGAAGACCGCCGACCAGCGCCCCCATCGACGACCCCGCGATCCCGACGATCTCGTACCCGCGTTCACGCAATTCGGAGATCACCCCGATGTGGGCGTATCCCCGCGCACCCCCGCTGCCGAGAGCCAGCGCCACCCGGTTGCCAGCCATGAGTTCATTCTGCGCCGTCCACCGCGTCCGCCACGCAACAATCGGGTGTGCCAGCACAGGAATCCCCGAGCCGCCTCGGCAGGCCGACGCCGCGCGACGTCCTCGCCGGTCTGGTCACGGGTCTGTTCTCGATCCCCGAGGGGATGGCGTACGCCAGCATCGGCGGCTTCAACCCCGTCGTCGGCCTGTACTCCGGTGTCGTGCCGGGCATCGTCGCGTCGATCTTCTCGCGCACCGTCTTGATGGTCACGACGCTCACCAGCGCGATCGCGCTGTCGTCGCGCAGCGTGCTCGCCGAGGCCGGCCTCGACGCGACCGACCCCGCCAACGTCGCAGCGCTGGCGCTCGTCGTCGGCGTCGTCATGCTGGCGTTCGGCCTTCTGCGCTTCGGCGCGATCATGAACTTCGTCTCCAACGCCGTCATGACGGGCTTCAGCACCGGGATCGCACTGCAGATCATCGCCGGTGTGCTCACCGATGCGACCGGCTATAAACCGCAGAGCGGCAACACCATCGGAAAGTTCGTCGACGCGGTGGCGCACGTCGGGCTGTGGCAGCCGACAGCCGTTGCGGTGGCGGCGGGCACCGTCGCCGCATGGGCGGTGTTCCATGCGATCAAGCCGCTGAGGTCCTTCGCGATCCTGCTCGCCCTCGTGGTGGTGACGGCCGTCGTGGCGATCGCGGGCATCGAGGTGGAGACAGTCGGTGACATCGCGTCGATCGCCAATTCGCTTCCGCCGCTGACCGTTCCAAACTTCGCGGTGATGCCCGAGCTTCTGGTCGGCGGGGTCGCGGTCGCGCTCGTCGCGCTGGCACAGGCGGCGGGCATCTCGGCGGCGGTGCCCAACCCTGACGGCAGCCGCAGCAATATGAACGGCGATTTCAAGGCCCAGGGCATCGGCAACCTGGCAGGCGGATTCTTCGGGGCGCTGCCCGCGGGTGGCTCGCTTTCCCGCACGGGGGTCGCGACATCGGCTGGCGCGCAGACGCGTTGGGCAGGCATCTTCGCGGGCATCTGGCTTGCAGTTCTCGTTCTGGTCGCCGGGTCGGCCGCGGAGCTGATCCCGATGCCGGTCATCGGCGGTCTCATCCTCGTCATCGGACTCGAGCTGATCGTCGGCAGGCTGCCCGACATCAAGCTGGTGCTGCGGGTCGCGCCGATCTCCGCGGTCGCCATGCTGATCACCTTCGCGGCCACCACCCAGCTGCCGCTGCACACTGCGATCCTGATCGGCGTCATCGCCTCGCTCGTCCTCTACTGCGTCAAGGCCACCCAGTCGGCGCAGCTGATGGCGCTCAAGCAGAGCGACGACGGCGACTTCGTGGTGATACCCGTCCCCGAGGAGTGCCCGAGCAACGAGGTGACCGTGCTGCAC
>DATEIG010000530.1:0-4234 GCA_035279185.1 Mycobacterium sp. | reverse complement strand
GGTAGGGTTCCAGCCGAGGAGCGTGCGCATTGTCGTTGTCGATCGTGTTCGCCGTGCTCTTGTCGGCGCTACTCCATGCAACCTGGAATTCGTTGGCTCACGCCGTTTCCGATCGGCTGGTGGGGTTCGCGCTGATCGGGTTGGCCGAAGGGTTGGCCGGCGGCTTGATGGTGATCTTCGCGGGCCTGCCGCCGTCGGGCGCGTGGCCGTTCATCATCGTGTCCGCGGCGCTGCACGTGGCCTACAACATGCTCCTGCTCGCCAGTTATCAGCTCGGCGAGTTCAGCCAGATGTACCCGCTGGCCAGGGGTACGTCACCGTGGGTGGTGGCGCTCGTCTCGGTGGTCCTGCTGGGCCGCGAACTCCCGGTCACCGAACTGGCTGGGGTGCTGGCGATCTCGGCGGGCCTCATCGCATTGGTCTTCATCGGCGGAAGGCCGGGCCCGAAGGATCTGCCCGCGATCTCAGCGGCGGTGCTGACCGGGTTGGCGATCGCGTCGTACACCGTCGTCGACGGGCTCGGTGTGATGCAGGCGCCCCTGTTCGCCTACACCGGGTGGCTGTTTCTCCTGCAGGCTCCGCCCATCGCGGTACTGGCAGCGATCCGGCGTGGCCGCGAACTCCCCGCGGCCGTACGCGCGTCTGCCGTGCCCGGCCTTCTCGGCGGTGCGATCTCGATCGTGGCCTACACGATCGTGCTGTGGGCGCAGACGAGCGGCGCGTTGGCACCCATCGCGGCGCTCCGGGAGACGAGCATCATCTTCGGGGCGCTGATCGGCGCCGTCTTTCTCGGGGAGCGGCTCGGCGCCAAGAGGGCTGTCGCCGCGGCGGTGGTGCTGGCCGGCGTGGTCTTGATCAGCCTGCCGTGAGGGCGGCGACACGGCTGAGCAGTTCGGCCACCGCGTGCGGTTCGGTGATCATCAGGTCGTGGCCGGTGTCGACATCCCACACCCGGCCTTCGCTCTGGTGCCTCAGCCGGTCGACGTTCCGCAAGGACATGAACGCCGTCGTGCTGATGTGGGACTGTGGAATTGCCTGCAGCGCAGCTTCGTTCGTGAATCTGACTGGTTGCTCGAAACACCGCCAGGGGTGGGGCGTCAGGCGTTTGCGCATCCACTCCAGGGTGTCCGGGTCGGTCACGCCGTAGAACGGGAGCGTCTCGTCGCTGGGAAACAAGCACATCTCCACGCCGTCGACGATCCGGCTGTCCGCCCGCGCGGCGGTCATGAACGGGCCTGAGACGTCGACCAGCGACTGGCCGTCGCGCGGGGGCTTGGCGTCGAGGTAGACGAGATGGCCGACGCGGTCCGGCGCGCGGTCGGCAGCGCCGGTGATGACCATGCCGCCGTAGCTGTGCCCGACGAGAATGACGTCGCGCAGATCCTCGTAGTGCAATACGGCGACGACGTCGTTGATGTGGCACTCGAGGTCGACGTCGGCCCGGAACAGGTGGGCGCGCTCGCCGAGCCCTGTGAGCGTCGGCGTGTGGACGTCGTGGCCGTTGTCCCGCAGTACACGTGCCAGCGGCTGGAAGCACCATCCGCCGTGAGCGCCGCCGTGAACCAGAACGAAGTTCGCCATCAGGTCACGACGATATCGACTGTCCGTCGAGCACGGCCGCGAACTGTGGATGAACGCGCCACTGTGTACAACTCGGCGTTGCCGGTGTCGACCTGTCCGACGCGGTGTGCACTCTGTCGACATGACCACATGGACTCGCGCCGAAATCGGGGCGTTCGGTGAGCAGTTGGCGGTCGAACACCTGACGTCTCAGGGACTGGAGGTGCTCGACCGCAACTGGCGCTGCCGCTACGGTGAGCTGGACGTGATCGCAGCCGACCGGCCAACGCGCACTGTTGTTTTCGTCGAAGTGAAGACCAGGACCACTGATCAGTTCGGGGGAGTGGAGCAAGCGGTCACACCGCTCAAGATGCGGCGGCTCCGCAGGCTTGCGGGGTTGTGGCTCGCCGCCCACGACGGCAGCTGGGCGGCGGTGCGCATCGATGTGATCGGTGTGCGAATCGGACGACACCGCACACCTGAGCTCACACACCTGCAGGCGGTCGGCTGATGATGCTCGGTCGCGCGTTCTCGGTGGCGGTGCGCGGACTCGAGGGCGAGATCGTCGAGATCGAAGCCCACATCGCCTCGGGCCTGCCCGGCGTGCATCTCGTCGGCCTGCCCGACACCGCACTGCAGGAGTCGCGAGACCGTGTGCGCGCCGCGATCACCAACTGTGAGTACGAGTGGCCGCAGCAGCGACTGACGTTGGCGCTCTCGCCTGCGACGCTTCCGAAGATGGGATCGGTCTACGACATCGCGCTGGCGTGCGCGGTGATCTCGGCCCAGAACAAAAAGGAATGGCCGCGGCTCGAAAAGGCCGCGCTGCTGGGCGAACTCGCCCTCGACGGACGCGTGCGGCCCGTCAAGGGTGTGCTGCCGGCAGTACTGACCGCCAAAAGGCACGGACTCCCGACTGTGGTCGTCCCCGTGGACAACCTGCGGGAGGCCAGTCTGGTCGACGGTATCGAGGTGCTCGGAGCGCGCACGCTGCGGCAAATGCAGTTGTGGCTCGCAGGCAAGGGTGACCTGGAACAGCGGATCGACACGCAGGCGCCCGCGGCGGTGCACCCGGGTGATCTGGCGGACGTGGTCGGCCAGTTCCAGGCCAGGTATGCCGTCGAGGTGGCTGCCGCGGGTGCCCACCATCTGACGCTGACAGGTCCGCCCGGCGTCGGGAAAACAATGCTGGCACAGCGACTCCCGGCTCTACTGCCGGAGCTGTCGCCTGAGGAGTCGCTGGAGGTGACCGCCATCCACTCCGTGGCCGGTCTGTTGGCGGAGGACACGCCGCTCATCACGCGGCCGCCGTTCGTGGCCCCGCACCACACGTCGAGCGTGGCCGCGCTGGTGGGCGGTGGTAGCGGTATGGCCAGACCCGGGGCGGTCAGCCGAGCTCACCGCGGGGTGCTGTTCCTCGACGAGTATGCCGAGATCGGTAACAGTGCACTGGAGGCGCTACGTACTCCGTTGGAAGACGGTGAGATTCGGCTCGCGCGTCGAGATGGCGTCGCGGCCTATCCCGCCCGCTTCCAGTTGGTGCTCGCGGCGAACCCGTGCCCGTGTGCGGCGCCTGATCAGAGAGAGTGCCTCTGCACCTCGAGCGCGCGACGGAGATACCTGAGCAAGCTGTCGGGGCCGCTGCTCGACCGTGTTGACCTGCGCGTCGTGATGCACCGCGAGAGGGCGCTCGCCTTCGAGAGCGAAGCGGGCGAGCCGACCGCCGCGGTGAGAGAACGGGTGCACGCGGCCCGCGCCGCGGCCGCCGAGCGTTGGCGCCCATACGGTATCCGGACCAACGCCGAGGTCAGCGGTGTCCTGCTGCGCCGCCGATTCCGCCTCGGCAAGGAGGAGATGGCCCCGGTGAGGACCGCCCTCGATCGCGGCATTTTGAGCCTGCGTGGTTGCGATCGCGTTTTGCGCGTCGCGTGGACACTCGCAGACCTGGGTGGGCGCACCTCGCCCAGCAAGGAAGATGTGGCGACGGCGTTGAGTTTTCGCGAAGCGGGCGGTGTCCAGTGAGCGACGACGACCGTCTTGCCGTGGCGTATCTGTCGCGGGTGGCCGAGCCGCCGTGTCCCGCGCTGGCTCGACTCGTGCGAAGGGTCGGTCCGGTCGAGGCGGCCAGGCTGGTCAAATCGGGCAACGTGGACGACGAGGTCGAACGCAGCACCGCGGCTCGGCGGGCGATCGACTGCGCAGCAGCGGATCTGGAGACACTGGATCGCAGAGGCGGGCGGTTGATCACCGCGGCCGACCACGAGTGGCCGCTGCTGTCCTTCACCGCGTTCGCCGGTGTCAACAACCGCGAGCGGCCGGAAGGTCATCCGCCGTTCGCACTGTGGGTGGTCGGCGAGGCGCGTCTCGACGACATGGCGCAGCGTGCCGTCGCGATTGTCGGAACGAGGGCTTGTACGGCCTACGGCGAGCACGTCGCGGCGGACCTGGCCGCCGGCTTGGTTGAGCGCGATGTGACGGTGGTGTCGGGTGGCGCCTACGGCATCGACGGCGCCGCGCATCGAGCGACGCTGGGCAGTGACGGGTTCACCGTCGCGATCGTCGCGGGAGGCATCGATGTTCCGTATCCATCCGGCCATGCCGGGCTGCTGCACCGGGTCGCTCGCGAGGGGTTGGTGATCAGCGAGTACCCGCCCGGCGTGCGGCCCGCGCGTCA
>DATEIG010000529.1:0-7283 GCA_035279185.1 Mycobacterium sp. | reverse complement strand
AGCGCCCGGCCTGAGCCCACGCCGACCGACCGCGGCATGATGCCGCGTCGACTGTCCGTGTTCAAACGTCTCTAAGCGAGTTGCGTGCAAACCCCCGGGTTCCTCAAGCGGTTGGATCCGCGTCGTCGGCGCGCCAAGGTCAATCCCGACGGGACGATGTCGCTCGTCGACCACCTCGCCGAACTGCGGAACAGGCTGCTGATCGCGGCGGCCGCCGTCGTACTGACGACCATCGTCGGGTTCTTCTGGTACACCCACAGCTTCCTCGGCTTCCACAGCCTCGGTGAATGGCTGCGCGGCCCGTACTGCTCGCTGCCCGCGTCCGCGCGGGCCAGCATCACCGAGGACAACGAGTGCCGACTGCTGGCGACGGCCCCGTTCGACCAGTTCATGCTGCGGTTGAAGGTGTCGCTGACCGCGGGCATCATCCTGGCCTGCCCGGTCTGGCTGCACCAGATCTGGGCCTTCATCACGCCGGGGCTGTACCGCAAGGAACGCCGCTTCGCGATGGCGTTCGTCGGGTTCGGCGCGGTGCTGTTCGTCACCGGAACCGTGCTGGCCTACATCGTGCTGGCCAAAGCACTGCACTTCCTGCTCACGGTCGGCAGCGACGTCCAGGTGACGGCCCTGTCGGGTGAGCAGTACTTCGGGTTCCTGCTCAACCTGCTGCTGGTGTTCGGCATCAGCTTCGAGTTCCCGCTGCTGATCATCATGCTCAACCTGGTCGGGGTGCTGACCTACGAGCGCCTCAAGGCGTGGCGGCGCGGACTCATCTTCGGGCTCTTCGTCTTCGCTGCGTTCGCCACGCCCGGATCGGATCCGTTCTCGATGCTCGCCCTCGCGCTGGCGCTGAGCCTGCTGCTCGAGATCGCGATCCAGATCGCCCGCGTGCACGACAAACGCAAGGCGCGCCGCGAAGCGATCGAACACATCCCGGAGGACCAGGCCTCGGAGATCGGTGCCGTCGAACCGATCGCGCCGCCGACCGCCGTCCCGACCTCGTCGCGGGTGGTGGTCGATGACGACGCCACTTAGCGGCCAACTCGCCGCGTTCACCGAGCAACTGTCGTTCAAGCTGGACGACTTTCAGGAGCGGGCGTGCAAGGCGCTCGAGGACGGGCACGGTGTGCTGGTGTGCGCGCCGACCGGCGCGGGCAAGACGGTGGTGGGCGAGTTCGCGGTTCACCTCGCGCTCGCCGCGGGCCGAAAATGCTTCTACACCACGCCGATCAAGGCGCTGAGCAACCAGAAGCACGCGGACCTGGTGCGCCGCTACGGCCACGACCGCATCGGTCTGCTGACCGGCGACCAGTCGATCAACGGCGAAGCCCCGATCGTGGTGATGACCACCGAAGTGCTCCGCAACATGTTGTACGCCAACTCCGATACGCTGCACGGCCTTTCGCACGTCGTGATGGACGAGGTGCACTTCCTCGCCGACCGGATGCGCGGTGCGGTGTGGGAAGAGGTGATCCTGCACCTGTCCGAAGAGGTTCGGTTGGTGAGCCTCTCGGCGACGGTGAGCAACGCCGAGGAGTTCGGCAGCTGGATCCAGACCGTGCGCGGCGACACCACCGTGGTCGTCGACGAACACCGGCCGGTGCCGCTGTGGCAGCACGTCATGGTCGGCAAGCGGCTGTTCGACCTCTTCGACTATCGGGCGAGCGGCACAAAGAAGAACGGTCGCGAGCTCCTCGTCGATCCACAGCTGTTGCGGCACATCGCACATCGGCGCGAGGCGGACCGGCTTGCCGACTGGCAGCCGCGTCGACGCGGTGGCGGCGGCGATCACCGCGGGCGGCGGCCGAGCATCCATCGCGGCCCGTCCCGTCCCGACGTCATCGAATTGCTGGAGTCCGAACAGCTGCTGCCGGCGATCACGTTCATCTTCTCCAGGGCCGGCTGCGACGCCGCCGTCAAACAGTGCCTGCGGTCGTCGCTGCGGCTGACCACCGACGCCGAACGGGCTCGCATCGCCGAGATCGTCGACCGCCGGTGTGCCGACCTGTCGGAGTCCGATCTTGTCGTGCTGGGCTACCACGAGTGGCGTGACGGGTTGCTGCGCGGTCTCGCTGCGCACCATGCGGGAATGCTGCCCGCGTTCCGCCACACTGTGGAGGAGCTGTTCACCGAAGGTCTGGTCAAAGCCGTATTCGCCACGGAGACACTGGCTTTGGGCATCAACATGCCCGCCAGAACCGTCGTCCTCGAGCGGCTGGTGAAGTTCGACGGCGAGCAGCACGTCCAGCTGACGCCGGGGGAGTACACCCAGTTGACGGGCCGGGCAGGCCGCCGCGGCATCGACGTCGAAGGTCACGCGGTGGTGTTGTGGACGCCGGACGTGGACCCGGCCGAGGTGGCAGGGCTGGCGTCCACCCGCACATTCCCGTTGCGGAGTTCGTTCGCGCCGTCGTACAACATGACGATCAACCTGGTGAACCAGATGGGTCCGACGCAGGCGCACAAGCTGCTCGAATCGTCGTTCGCGCAGTATCAGGCGGACCGCTCGGTGGTCGGCCTGGTCCGCGGCATCGAGCGTGGCGAGAAGATGCTCGACGAGATCGCCGCCGAGATCGGCGGCCGGGACTCGCCGATCCTCGAGTACGCGCGGCTGCGTGCGCAGATCACGCAGCGGGAGAAGGCGCAATCACGCGCGTCGCGGCTGCAGCGCAGGAGGGCGGTCAACGACGCGCTGGCGTCGCTGCGGCGCGGTGACATCGTCAACATCGTCAACGGCCGACGCGCCGGGCTTGCGGTGATCCTCGAGCCGGCCCGCGACGACGAGGACCCGCGGCCGCTGGTGCTGACCGAGAACCGTTGGGCGGGAAGGATTTCCTCGGCGGACTACTCGGGCGCGTCGGCGAAGGTGGGCTCGATGACGCTGCCCAAGCGGGTCGAGCATCGCCAGCCGCGGGTGCGCCGCGACCTCGCATCGGCGTTGCGGGCCGCCACCGAGGGCATGTCGGTGCCCAAGGGCAGGCGCAGCGGCCCGCCGCGCGGCCACGACGTCGACCCCGAACTCGCCGGGATGCGCGAGCAGCTGTCGCGCCACCCCGTTCACCGGCTGCCGGACCGCGAGGAGAAGATCCGGCTCGCCGAGCGTTACCTGCGCATCGAGCGCGACAACGAACAGATCCGGCAGAAGGTGGCCGCGGCGACCAACTCGCTGGCGCGGACGTTCGACCGGATCGTGGTGCTTCTCACCGAGCGCGGGTTCATCCGCGACGTCGACGGCGATCCCACGGTCACCGACGACGGCAAGCTGTTGGCCCGCATCTACAGCGAAAGCGATCTTCTGGTCGCCGAATGCCTGCGCGGCGGAGTGTGGGAGGGCCTGACGGCCGCCGAGCTGGCAGGGGTGCTGTCGGCCGTGCTGTACGAGTCGCGCGGCGACACCGCGACGCCGCAGGCCCCCGAGATCCCGACGGGCAAGCTTCGGCGGGCGCTGGCCGACACTCGACGCGTCGCGGCCGAATTACGTGGCGACGAACAACGGCACAGGATTGCGCCGAGCCGCGAGCCCGACGAGGGCTTCGTCGCCGCGGTCTACCGGTGGGCGACCACCGGCGATCTCGCGTCCGCGCTCGACGCGTCGGACATCGGCCGCACCGGTTCGCCGCTGTCGGCGGGCGACTTCGTCCGCTGGTGCCGACAGGTGCTCGATCTGGCCGATCAAGTCCGCAACGCGGCCCCGACGCCCGAACTCCGGGCCGTCGCGAAACGCGCCATCGCCGACATTCGACGCGGCGTCGTGGCTGTTGATGCAGGGTAGGGTGTCGGCAGTATCAGCGATCACCGGGAACATCAGGGAGAGACGATGAGCGGACCGCAGGGACCTGACCAGACGCAGCCGTGGCCGGGTCAGGACCAGCCGTCGAGCGATCCGTCGCACCAGCAGCCGTCCGCGTGGCAGCAGCCTGCCCCGGGTGGTGACCCCGCCTGGCAGCAACAGCCGCCGGCGTACTCGCCTCAGCAGTACCCGTATCAGCAGCCCGGCCAGCCGCAGTACCAGCCGCCCCAGCAGTATCCGGGGACCGAGCAGCAGTACGGCCAGCCGCCGACGCAGGACTACACCCAGCAGGGCTACCCGCAATACGGCCAGCAACCGGGTCAGCCGGGGCAGTTCGGGCAGCCGGGGCAGTACGGTCAGCAGCCCGGTCAGTTCGGGCAATACCCGCAGTACGGCTCGACCGAGTCGCCCGAGGGGTCGAAGCGCTCGCTGGCACTCGTCGGCGGCATCATCGGCCTGCTCGCCGCGATCGTCGTCGCCATCGTCGCCGTGCTCGGCTTCTGGAAGCCCGGCTTCTTCGTGACCACCAAGCTGGATGTCGACGCCGCACAGTCCGGTGTGCAGCAGATCCTCACCGACGAGTCGAACGGCTACGGCGCCAAGAACGTCAAGGACGTCAAGTGCAACGACGGCCAGAGCCCGACGGTGAAGAAGGGCGAGACGTTCGACTGCGAGGTCAGCATCGACGGCACCAAGCGCCAGGTGACGGTGACGTTCCAGGACAACGAGGGCACCTACGAGGTCGGCAGGCCCAAGTAGTCAGTTGCCCGGAAGCGCGTCAAGTGCCTTCTGCAGGCGACCAATTGACGATGTGACGCCGTACTGCTCGGCGAGCTTGGCGACCTTGCGCGGATGTTCCGCTGCCAGCGGCAGCGCGTCGGACTTCGTCGAGAAGTTCACCTTGGCGTCCGTCGCCACCTTGACGACCGGTCCGGCGGCCTCGATGTAGTCCGTCGCTTTGAGCAGCTTCGTCCGATACGCCTTCGACATCTTCGATTTCGGGTCGTGCGCGGCGGCGAGGATGCCTTCCAGCGATCCGTGCTGCGCGAGCAAGGTGGCGGCCGTCTTCTCGCCGACGCCCGGTACGCCGGGCAGACCGTCGGACGGATCGCCGCGCAGCAGCGCGAGTTCGGCGTACGCGGGCCCGGCGCGGTCGAGCGGGACGTTGTAGGTCTCGGCGACCTCCTCGGGGCCCCACTTCGTCGCCTTCGCGAGGCCGCGGCCGAGATAGAGGACCCTGACGGGGACGGGTTCATGGCGGACCAGTTGGAGAAGGTCGCGGTCGCCGCTGACGACAACGACGGAATCCTTGCGCTCACGGCTGGCCAGCGTGCCCAGCACGTCGTCGGCCTCGCAGTCGGGTGCCCCCGCGGTCGCGATACCGAACGCGTCGAGGATCTCCATGATCATGTCGACCTGCGGGGTCAGCTCGTCGGGTACTTCTTCGACGTCGGGAGTGCCTTCCGGCTCCTCCTCGGCGACGCGGTGCGCCTTGTAGGAGGGGATGAGGTCGACCCGCCATTGCGGTCGCCAGTCGTCGTCGCGGCACACCACCAACCTGGTGGGGCGTTCGCGGGTGATGACGGTGGCGACGGCGTCGAGGAAGCCCCGCACGGCGTTGACGGGTCTGCCGTCGGGTGCGGTGATCGACGAGGGCACGCCGAAGAAAGAGCGAAACCACATGCTGGCGCCGTCGAGCAGTAACACGGGAGCTGCCACGGTCATCGACAGTAGCGTGAGGTATGGCCTTCAGCGTGAACCGAATCGACCACGTGGTGCTCAACACCAGTGACGTCGACGTCATCACCGACTGGTATGTGCGCGTGCTCGGCATGCGTCGGGAGGTGTTCGGCGAGGGCCGGGTGGCGTTGCGGTTCGGCGACCAGAAGATCAATGTGCGGCCGACGGGCGCGCCGAACTGGGAAACCGGAGCGGTCGACGCGCCCGGATCGCTCGACCTGTGTTTCATCGCCGAGATGAGTGCCGACGAGATCGGCGCGCATCTGCGGTCGTGCGGTGTGACCATCACCGAGGGCCCCGTCGGCAAGACGGGCGCGCTCGGGCCGATGACGTCGCACTACTGCCGGGACCCCGACGGCAATCTGATCGAGGTCGCCAGCTATTCGGACCGGCATTAGCCTGGCGTACATGACAGCGGGCCGATTCGGCGATGACGTGTATGCGCAACGACTCCGTGCGGCATCGGCGGCGGCCGCCGATGCCGGCCTGGCCGGGCTGGTGATCACGCCGGGCTACGACCTGCGGTACCTGATCGGTTCGCGCGCACAGACCTTCGAGCGGCTCACCGCGCTGGTGTTGCCGGCGTCCGGCGAGCCGACGATCGTCGTCCCGCGCCTCGAATTGGCGTCGTTGAAGGAGTCGGCCGCGACCGAACTGGGCATCGCGGTTCGGGATTGGGTCGACGGTGACGACCCGTACCGGGTGGTGGCCGACGCGTTGGGTGGCGCGCCGGCGGCGGTGGCGGTCACGGATGCGATGCCTGCGTTGCACTTGTTGCCGCTGGCGGAGGTGCTCGGCGTGACGCCGGTGCTGGCGACCGATGTGTTGCGCCGACTGCGAATGGTCAAGGACGAAGCGGAGATCGACGCGTTGCGCAAGGCGGGCGCCGCGATCGACAGGGTGCATGCACGGGTGCCGGAGTTCCTGGTGCCGGGGCGGACGGAGGCCGACGTGGCCGCCGACATCGCCGAAGCGATTGTCGCGGAGGGGCATTCGGAGGTGGCCTTCATCATCGTCGGGTCGGGGCCGCACGGTGCCGACCCGCATCACGAGTGCTCAGATCGCGAGTTGCGGGCGGGCGACATCGTCGTCGTCGACATCGGCGGACCGTATGAGCCCGGGTACAACTCGGACTCGACTCGGACCTATAGCATCGGCGAGCCGAGTGACGAGGTTGCGCAGCGCTATTCGGTGCTGCAGCAGGCTCAGCAGGCTGCCGTCGAGGCGGTGCGACCGGGGATCACGGCCGAGGAGGTGGACGCCGTCGCGCGCGATGTGCTCGCCGAGGCCGGTCTCGCGGATGCGTTCGTGCACCGCACGGGCCACGGCATCGGGTTGTCGGTGCACGAGGAGCCGTACATCGTGGCCGGAAATGACCTGCCGCTTGCCGAGGGCATGGCGTTTTCCGTCGAACCGGGCATCTACTTTCCCGGACAGTGGGGAGCCCGCATCGAGGACATCGTCATCGTGACCGCCGACGGCGCCGAAGCGGTGAATGCGCGCCCTCACGAGTTGATCGTGGTGCCCGCCGGGCCGGGAGCGACTGCTTAGAACGTGGAAAATCAGGCGGCTTGTCCGTCGGGTGGTTCGGGTCCGCCGGGTGTTTGGGTGGGGTCGGGTGGTCCTGGTTTGGGGTGAGTGTCGTTGTCGGGCAGGGGTTCTGACTGCTCCGGTTCGGGCGCCGCGTCGTCGGGGTCGTCTTGCTCGAAGGGTCGTAGGAGTGCTTCGGGGCGGTGGTAGTAGTTCACTTTGG
>DATEIG010000528.1:0-2830 GCA_035279185.1 Mycobacterium sp. | reverse complement strand
GGCATCGCGGTCGCAGACGGCTCGCAGGTGCTGGTGTTCAAAGACCTCGGGCTGGTCAGCCAGGTGTTCGACGAGCAAACCCTGGGCGCCATGGAGGGCCACGTCGCGATCGGCCACTGCCGCTACTCCACGACCGGGTCGACGACGTGGGAGAACGCCCAGCCTGTGTTTCGCAACACAGCCGCTGGCACCGGCGTCGCGCTCGGGCACAACGGGAACCTGGTCAACGCCGCCGAACTGGCGGGCCGCGCCCGCGAGGCGGGCCTGATCAACACCCGCGGCGGATCGGTGGCCACCACCGACTCCGACATCCTCGGGGCGTTGCTCGCGCACGGGGCCGCCGACTCGTCGCTGGAACAGGCGGCGTTGGAGCTGCTGCCGACCGTCCGCGGCGCGTTCTGCCTGACGTTCATGGACGAGAACACGCTGTATGCCGCCCGTGACCCGCACGGGGTGCGCCCGCTGTCACTGGGCCGGCTCGACCGCGGCTGGGTCGTCGCGTCGGAGACCGCCGCCCTGGACATCGTCGGCGCCTCGTTCGTCCGCGACATCGAGCCCGGCGAGCTGCTCGCCATCGACGCCGACGGCGTGCGCTCCAGCCGCTTCGCCAACCCGTCGCCCAAGGGCTGCGTCTTCGAGTACGTCTATCTGGCCCGCCCCGACAGCACGATCGGCGGCCGTTCGGTCCACAAGACCCGCGTCGACATCGGCCGCAGGCTGGCCCAGGAGATGCCCGTCGACGCCGACCTCGTCATCGGTGTCCCGGAGTCCGGCACCCCGGCCGCCGTCGGCTACGCCCAGGAGTCCGGCATCCCGTTCGGGCAGGGGCTCACCAAGAACGCCTACGTCGGCCGCACGTTCATCCAGCCGTCGCAGACCATCCGCCAGCTCGGTATCCGGCTCAAGCTCAACCCGCTCAAAGAGGTGATCCGCGGTAAGCGGCTCATCGTCGTCGACGACTCGATCGTCCGCGGCAACACCCAGCGCGCGCTGGTGAGGATGCTGCGCGAGGCGGGTGCGGTCGAGGTGCACGTGCGCATCGCCTCGCCGCCGGTGAAGTGGCCGTGCTTCTACGGCATCGACTTCGCGACGCCCGCCGAGCTGATCGCCAACGCCGTCGAGAACGAGGACGAGGCCGTCGAGGCGGTCCGCCACGGCATCGGCGCCGACTCGCTGGGCTACATCTCGCAGCACGGCATGATCGCGGCGACCGAGCAGCCGGCGTCGCGGCTGTGCTCGGCATGCTTCGACGGGAAATACCCGATCGAACTGCCCGGTGAGACCGCGCTCGGCAAGAACGTCATCGAGCACATGCTTGCAACTGCCGCGAAGACCGGTATCCCGCTGCAGTCCGACAACGACAACGCGTCGGCTCTGCGTCGGCCTTGATTGCTCCTCGCGTCCGCAGTGCCTTAATTGCTCCTCGCGTGCGCAGTGCCCCGAAACCTATTGCGGCGCAGTCGGACTGAACCGCAGCAGGTGTCTCTTCCCGTCGTCTGAGGCGGTACCGTCGGCCTTCAGCGCCTCGGCCACGGCGTCGCGGTAGCCGGTCAATCCGCCCTCCGGCGGCGGGATCACGCTGTCGATGTCGTGGTTGTGCATGACGGCATCGCACTCCAGCGATTCGACCAGTGGCCGCGCCAGACCCGACGGGATCGGCGTCACCAAACCCACCCACCAACTCGCGATCGTCGGCGTGAGGAACGGCAGCACGACGATGATCCGCCGCCGCAGCCCGGCGACGTCGGCGTAGCCCTGCATCGCGTCGCCGTACTCCATCACGTCGGGCCCGCCGATGTCCCAGGTCCGCGACGACGGGATGTCGGCTGTCGCGGCGGCCGTCAGGTAATAGAGCGTGTCGTCGATCGCGATCGGCTGGATCTTGTTGCTCACCCATTTCGGGGTGGTCATCGCGGGCAGTCGATCGGTCAGGTGGCGGATCATCTCGAACGACGCCGAACCCGTGCCGATCACGATCCCCGCCTGCAGGACGACCGTCTCGATACCGGAGTCGATGAGGATCTGGCCGACCTCCGTGCGCGACATCAAGTGGCGCGACAACTCGGTGTTCTCCGGATGCAGACCGCTCAGATACACCAGCCGTCGCACGCCGGCCTTCTTCGCCGCCTCGACCACGTTCTGTGCCGACTGCCGCTCCGCGGCGACGAAGTCGTCCGAGGTGCCCATCGAGTGCACCAGGTAGTAGACGACGTCGGCGCCGTCGAACGCCTTGGTGAGCGAGTCCGGCTCGGTCAGATCGCCACGCGCCACCTCCACGTGGTCCCGCCACGGGGCGGACGCCAGCTTGTCGGGATTGCGCGCCAACGCCCGCACCCGTATTCCGGCGTCGAGCAGTCGGGGCACGAGCAGCCCACCGATGTAGCCTGTCGCTCCCGTCACCAGAGCGCGAATCTCTCCAGCGGGCACTAGCCTCACCTCCGTCAGGTCTCCTCAAGTATTCGGAGCCGGTAGACGGGCGGATGACCGTTTCGGACGTCAGGCAAACCCGCAGCCAGGATCGGGTTGGTCATCGGACAGCGGCGCGCCGGCGGGATCGATGTAGAGCACCTGCAGGACCAGCGGCCCGGGACCGGGATTGCGACCGATGTGCACATAGCCCGGGCCGCCCTTCTCGGCGATGCTCTGACCCGCCACGTACAGGCCGTCCATCGAGCAGTCGGCCCCATAATGCATGAGGACGCCCTCCTTGACGACGCCGAACAACTCGCCGTCGTGGGAGTGCCAGCCGGTGCTGCCGCCGGGGGCGATGGTGATCTCGCGGAAGATGTAGTCCTTGCCCGCGTCGCTCGTCTGCCAGATCACGGTGCCG
>DATEIG010000527.1:0-23833 GCA_035279185.1 Mycobacterium sp. | reverse complement strand
TCCGGCACCACCTCGACGATCTTGGCCGCGCAGATCATCGCGCCCTGCTCGCCGTGCAGGAACTGCGAGAACTGCCACGCCTGTTGATGGTGACGAAACTCGCTGCGACGCGACTCGTCGGCGGCCTCCCACATGGGGCTGCCGAAGAGCGGATGGAACTCGTCGGGCAGCCCGATGGGGTTCATTGCGTCGACGTCCGCGCTCCAGTCGATGCGCGACTGGGCGTCCCACTGCTTGTCCTTGCCCTTCTGGTACAGCGACAGCAGCCGGGCTCGCCCGTCGTCGTACTCCCACGTGAAGCGGGCGTCACCGGCGCTGGTCATGCTCATGGAGAGCGGCTCAGGAACGGTCGTGTACTTGTCCTTGGTGCTCATCGGCTGCCCTTCACGCAGGTCGAACCGTCGATACGGCGGTAACTCAATCAAGCACCGTTTGACGGAAAAGGTCGCTCATTTTGCGAAGTTGTGCGGATTGCGTCGGGCCGCCCGTGGCGCGACATTTGCTGAAGATGGATACAAGCGTCCGGCCGAGGTGGCAGACTGTGGTTGCGGCCGGCATGTGTCCGGCCGCTTGTCACGCGTGAAACGAGGGGTCTGGTATGGGTAAACACAATACGAACCGACACCGCTCGGCGTGTCGGATCGCGTTGCCCGCCGCCACTGCAGCTGTGTTGCTCGGCCTGTCAGCCCCCATTGCCGCCGCCGACGAGTCAGCCGACAGCAATCCCGCGCCCGCCGCCGCCGACAAACCGGGTGTCGCGATCCGCGACGCCGTCAACGCGGCGCTGACGGGCAACGCAGGCTTCCGAGGCGCAGACAACACCGGGTCCGGCCGGAACACCGTGGCCGGCGGGAGTCGAGGCATCAACCTCTTCGGCATCGGCAACAGGAATACGACAATCGCCAACAACACCGTCGGCGGCGGCGACAACGCCGGAACCAATGTCACCATCGCGGGCAACGACAACCGGGTGTCGGGCTTGAGCTTCGTGAACGGCAACAACAGCACAGGGCACAACCTGGCGCTGATCGGCAACGGGAACTACCAGGCAGCGCAGAACAATCTGAGCGGCAACAACATTCGCGGCATCAACATCGGCATCGTCGGCGACCGCAACATCACGAATCCCGCCGCCACCATCATTCAAGGCAACAACGACCGCGGTGCGAACATCGCGATACTCGGCGACGACAACTCCTACTCCGGCCGAAACACCATCCTCGGGAACAACAGCGTCAGCTCCAACGTGGCCGCAGCGGGCAACGGCAACGTCGAATCCGGCAACAGCGACGTCTGGGGCAACGACAACCGCGGGCTCAACCTCGTCGGCCTGGGTGACAACAACCGCCTATCCGGTCACAACTCTGTCAACGGCGACGGCAACCGGGGCTCCAACGTCGCACTGCTCGGAAGCAGAAATCAAGGGTTCACCGGATCGAACAGGATCATCGGGGACGGCAATTGGGGCTCGAACTTCGCCGTTGCCGGCAACGACAACATCGGACAGTCGGCGTCGAACACGATCGTCGGGGACAACAGTCGCGGACTCAACCTCACGCTGATCGGCAACGGCAACAATAGTTCCGGACAGAACTTGGTTGACACGTCGAATGGCACCGGCTTGAACGTCGCGCTGATCGGGAACGGGAACTCAGGCTCGGGTCGCAATCAGCAGTCGGCCGAAGGCGCGACCGCGAACATCGCTTTGATCGGCAACGGCACGTCGAACTCCGGCAACAACCGCGGCGCTCTGAACATCACGTTGATCGGCGACGGCGTCGAGACTGCGGGTAACAACGACGGCGGCGGCATCAACATCGCGATCCTTCCGCGCAGCAACACCGGCAACTGCTCGTCGTCCGCGTGTGCGAGCATCTTCGGTATCGCGCTGTTCGGCGGCTGATCACGAGCGCCGAGATCGACGTTTTGGCGCGATTCACTCGCACTTTCCCGCCCGTGTGTCGGTTTGGGCGTGGTCAGGCGGCGAGGAACAGGGCCGCGGCGGCGACCGCCTCGACGACGAAGTACAGCCAGTTCGGGTAGAACGGCGTGCGCTCGTCGAACATGGCGGACACCAAGCGGCCCACCGCCATTCCGGCCAGTGCGATGCCGACCGTGATCAGGACACCCTTCTGAAGGTCGCCGCCGCGAAACGCGGCGTAGCCGAGCACCGCCGCGATCGCCAACCCGAAGCCGCCGTAGACCGCCCGCACCTCCGAGCGCGACGTCGCCGACTCCAGCGTGACGCCGAACGGGCGGATCAACGCTCGCGGCGCGACGAGCGCATAGACACCCATGCCGAGGAAGAACACCGCGATGACGAGAATCACCGCAACGCCCACGACCCGCCCCTAGGCCGACGTCGCGGACTTGGCTTGGACGCGGCCGAACACCATCGACTCCTCGATCCGGTCGAAGCGGTGATCGATGGTGTCAAGCACAAAGTTGTGGCGCACGTTCCACGGCCTCCGGGTGCCCGATTTCGGCAGCGCATGCAGTGCGCGCTGCACGTAGCCCGCGTTGATGTTCCACGCGGGCTTCTCCGGCATCGGCACATCGCCCAGGTGCGGGTACGCGTGGGTGTAGCCGCGCGAGTCCATGAATGACAACAACTTCGCGCACGCCCGAGCCGTGAGGTCTGCCCGAAGTGTCCATGAGGCGTTGATGTAGCCGATACACCACGCGGCGTTGGGCACGTCCTCGAGCAGATGCTCCTTGTACACGAATCGATCCTGCGGCTTGATCTCTGCCCCGTCGATGCTCAACGCCACCCCACCAAGCGCCTGCAACTGGAGCCCGGTAGCGGTGACGATGACATCGGCGTCGATCCGTTGACCTGATCGCAGCACGATACCGTCGGCATCCATGTGATCGATGTGATCGGTCACAATCTCCGCGCGATTCTCAGCGACCGCCTCGAACAGGTCGTCGTCGAGTACCAGGCAGACGCGTTGATCCCACGGGTCGTACCGGGGGTTAAAGTGCACGTCGACGGGATACCCCTCTGGCAAAGCACGTTTCGCACCACTGCGCATTACCCACCTGCTGAATTTCGGAGCCCATCGCGCAATCCAATAGGTGAGGTAGTAGAAGCCACCGTTGTACCACCGCGCAGCCCGATACGCGGCCTTGAACGGCAGGACTTTTCGGAATGCCTGCACGACCGGGTTGATCCGTGGCGAGGACAGCATGTACGTCGGCGACCTTTGCAGCATCGTCACGTGTCCCGCCTTTTCGGCGAGCGCAGGCAACATGCTGACAGCCGTGGCACCGCTCCCGATCACCACAATCCGCTTTCCCGCGTAATCCATTTCCTCCGGCCAGAATTGCGGGTGCACGACGTCCCCCGTAAACCGTTCTATACCAGGAAACTCAGGCTCATAAGGTTCGTCGTAACTGTAGTAACCGGTGCCGAAGAACAGGAACCTGGCGCGATAGATCTTCGGCTCGCCGTCGACCTCGGCCTGCACAATCCAGGTGTCAGTCGACGAATCCCAGTCCGCTGAGAGGACGCGGGTGTTGAAGCGGATGTGGGTGTCGATGCCGTGCTTGCGGGCGGCCTCGGTCAGATAGTCGCGGATGGCGGGCCCGTCTGCGACGTTCTCCTGCCCGGTCCACGGCTCCCAGGGAAAGCTCAACGTGAAGATGTCGCTGTCAGACCGGATGCCGGGATAGCGAAACAGGTCCCACGTCCCGCCGATCCGCGCCCGCCGCTCCAGCACGGTGTAGGACAGCTTCGGGTTCTTCTCGTGAATCCGGTAGGCCGCGCCGATCCCGGAGATGCCCGCACCAATGATCAGAACGTCGGAGTACTGCTCGTCTGGCATACGACCTCCCTTGGTCCGCCCGAGTACCACGATATGTGGTCAGCCACCGAGCGCGTCAACGATCTCGCCCAAGGTTTCCGGAGCGACGGGTCCCGGCTGATAGAGGCAGATCTGATCGGATATGCCGTCCACCCTGTCCCGGATATGCGCCGCCACCTCGGCGGGCGTGCCGCAGGCGGCGATGGTGTGCAGCACGTCGTCGTCGATGAGCCTGCCCATCTCCTCCCAGCGGCCCTGCTTGGACAGGGCATTGAGTTCGGGCTGCAGATCGCCCCAGCCGTGGATGTCGAGCACCGGGCGGTACGCGGGCGTCGACCCGTAGAACCCCAGCAGCCGGCGCGTCGCCGTGTGGTCCTCGCCGACCGACACGATGATCTCCGGGATGACCGCGAAATCGCTCTGGGCACTTTCTGCTCCTCGCGTCCGCAGCCTGCCCGCGGCGGCCAGCCCCTTCCTTACCTCGGGCATGGTCACCTCGTGCAGGAAGCGCTTGTTTCCGAACGGCATGACCAGCAGCCCGTCGGCGTACTCGGCGGCCGCGCGAGTGAGCCGCGGCCCCAGCGCCCCCACGTAGATCGGCGGCGGGCCGTACGGGTTCTCGCCGGGGCTGAAGGTCGGCGTCATCAGCGTGTGACGGTAGTACTCGCCGCGGAAATCCAACCGCTCCCCGGTCTGCCAGGCGTCGAAGATGGCCCGCAGCGCGGCGACCAGCTCGGTCATCCTGGCCACCGGCTTGTCGAACGGCGCGCCGAACCGCTTCTCGATCTGCGTGCGGATCTGCGTGCCGAGACCGAGCGCGAACCGGCCCCCGCTGAGTAGCTGGTGATCGATTGCCTGGTGAGCGAGGTGAATCGGGTTGCGCGGGAATGCAATCGCGACGTTGGTCATGATGTCGAGGCCGCCGACGGTCGACGCCAGCGTCAGCGGCGTGAAAACGTCGTTGGGCCCTTCGAAGGTGAACACCCCGCTGGCCCCGGCGTCGCGGTAGGCTCGCGCCTGCTCGATCGCATTCATGGGCCCGAACAGCGCTGTCATCAGCCTCACGGCGTGAGAGCCTAGTCACGTGACCCAGACAAGCGTCGATGCCGTCGTCATCGGGGCCGGCTTCGCGGGGCTGACCGCGGCGCGCGAACTGGTCCGCAACGGCTACGACGTCGTGGTGCTCGAGGGGCGTGACCGGGTCGGCGGACGGTCGTCGACCGTGACCCTCGCGGGCGTGCCGGTCGACCTCGGCGGCACGTTCGTCGGCCCGACGCAGGATGCGGTCACCGAACTCGCCCGCGAGCTCGGCTGCGAGACCGTTCCCACCCACGCCAAAGGCAGGAACCTGATCAAGTGGCGCGGCCGGGTCCGCAAATACCGCAGCACCATCCCGAAACTGTCGATCATCGAGCTCGTGGACGTCGGGCGCATCCAGTGGCGGTTCGAGCGGGTCTGCCGACGGGTCCCGGTGGGAGAGCCCTGGACGTCGCCGATCGCCGAAACCCTCGACAGCAGAACCCTCGACGACTGGCTGCGCTACGTGCATGCCAACGCCTCGACGCGCGACCTGATGGCGATCATGTCGAGGGTGACGTGGGGCTGCGAACCCGATCAGGTGTCGATGTTGCACGCGGTGCGCTACGTCAAGGCCGCAGGCGGCATCGGCCGGATGCTCGACGTGGAGGGCGGCGCGCAGCAGGACCGCTTCCCCGGCGGCACCCAGCAGATCGCGCTGAGACTTGCCGAGGAGTTGGCCGGCCGCGTCCGTCTCCGCGCGATCGTCCGGCGCGTCGAGCGCCACGCCGACGGTACGTTCACCGTCAGCGCGGACGGCGGCGACGACGTGACGGCGAAGGCGGTCGTCGTGGCGATCCCCCCAGAGCACCGGGCGGTGATCGACTTCTCCCCCGCTCTTCCCGCCGAATACGAGAAGCTAGCCCAGCACTGGCCGCAGGGGCGCCTCAGCAAGGCCTACGCCGCCTACGAGACGCCGTTCTGGCGCGGAGGCGGCTGCAGCGGCGAGGCGCTGTCCGACGAGGGGCCGGTGTTCATCACGTTCGACGTCAGCCCCGACGAGGGTGGCCCCGGCGTGTTGCTCGGCTTCACCGATCCGCGCACGTTCGATCCGCTGCCGCCCGCCGAACGCCGCGAGCGTGCGCTGGCCGGCTTCGCCGACCTGTTCGGCACCGAGGCGTTGGATCCGATCGACTACATCGACCACTGTTGGGGCAGCGAGGAATTCGCGCCCGGCGGCCCGACGGCCGCGGTGCCGCCCGGTTCATGGACCACCTACGGACCGTGGCTGCGCAAGCCGGTGGACGGAATCCATTGGGCCGGTACGGAAACTGCCGACGAATGGACCGGCTTCTTCGACGGGGCCGTACGGTCGGGTCGCCGCGCGGCCGCCGAGGTCCACGCGGAACTATCCGGCTGAGTCCGCGCGCTCCCGCTCGCCCCCGACCGATTCGGCAAGCCACCGCAGATGGGCATTGACGTCGTCGGGGCGTTCGAGGATCGCGCAGTGCCCGCCGGGCAGCTCGACGAACTGCGCCAGATTCGGCGCCATCCGCGCGATGTGGCGCGAGGACACCATCGGCAGCAGCCGATCCCGCTGACTGCCGATCACCAACGTCGGCACGGTCAGGTTGTGCAAGCCGATGTGCCGGTGGGTGCCCAGCGAATCGATCAGCGCGCGCGCCCATCCCCCGCGGCTCACGGCGGGCGTCTCGGTGAACAGCTCGTAGACGAAGTCGGCGATCGCGGGATCGGCATCGCGGCCGACCGCCATCATCGACACGAAACGCCTGCTCGGCCGCTCGGATGCGCGCAGGAGCGGAGCCGCACCGAAGGTGCGCAGCAGTGTCTCACCCGCGCGCACCCGCGCTGTCGTGAACGGCGCGGGCACCGGCGCCAGCTTGACGTGGCGCAGCAGATCCCCGGTCGTGGTGTTGATCAGTGCGACGGCGTCGACGCGGTCGGTGACCCGGCGCGGGTACCGCTCGGACCACGAGGTGATCGCGATGCCGCCCATGGAGTGGCCCGCGACGACGGCGCGTTCGCCGGGCCGCAACGTCGCCTCGAGGACCGCGTCGAGGTCGGCGGCGAGGAAGTTCAGGCCGTAGTTGGCACGGCGCGTCGGCACGCCGCTGCAGCCGTGGCCGCGGTGGTCATAGGCGATGACGCGGTAGTCGCGGGACAATTCGGCGATCTGGTGGGCCCACACCCGGAGAGCGCAGGTGATGCCGTGGGCCAACACGATCGGATAGCCGTCGTCCGGGCCGAAGACCTCGGCGTGCAGGGCGGTGCCGTCGCCGGCTCGCACGGTCATCGGACGCGACGGCGGCAACGCATCCGCGGCGGCGAACCGCCGGACACCTGGTTTCACCCGCTGACCTCTCGGCATAGCTGGCAGATAGTACCGTCAGCCACCCGCGGTGCCCGGGAGCCAGGCTGTTAAATTCCGTCGATGCGCGCAATCCAGATCCCCAGCCTCGACGGTCCGCAGGCCGCAGAACTCGTCGAGTTGGACGAACCGACCGACGAGAACGCCGTCATCGTCGAGGTGCATGCGGCAGGCGTGGCCTTCCCCGACGCCCTGCAGTCGCGCGGGCTGTACCAGTACAAGGCGGAGTTGCCGTTCGTGCCCGGCGCCGAGATCGCCGGTGTGGTGCGCAGCGCACCGTCGGGCAGCGGGTACGCCGAGGGCGACCGCGTCGCCGGGCTGACGATGCTCAACGGCGGTATGGCGGAAGTCGTTGCGCTGCAACCAGAACGCGTGTTCAAGCTGCCCGACAACGTATCGTTCGAGGCGGGCGCCGGCCTGCTGTTCAACGACCTCACGATGCATCACGCGCTGCGCACCCGAGGAAGGCTCGCAGAGGGGGAGACGGTGCTGGTGCACGGTGCGGCGGGCGGTATCGGGACGTCGACACTGCGGTTGGCGCCGGCGTGGGGTGCGGCGCGCACGATCGCGGTCGTCGGCACCGAGGAGAAGAAGGCCATCGCCACCGCCGCCGGTGCCACCGACGTCGTGCTCGCCGAGGGCTTCAAGGACGCGGTGATGGGGCTGACCGACGGCAAGGGCGTGGACATCGTCGTCGATCCCGTCGGAGGCGACCGCTTCACCGACTCCTTGCGCTGCCTCGCGCCGGGCGGACGCCTGCTGGTGATCGGGTTCACCGGCGGAGACATTCCGACCGTCAAGGTGAACCGACTGCTTCTCAACAACGTCGACGCCGTCGGTGTCGGCTGGGGCGCGTGGACCTTCACCCATCCCAACTACATCCGCGAGCAGTGGGACGAGTTGGAACCTCTGCTCGCGACGGGAGCCGTGTCGGCGCCGGAGCCGGAGGTCTACCCGTTGGAGCGTGCGGGTGAGGCGATCGCCTCACTGGAGGACCGCACGGCCAAGGGCAAGGTCGTCGTCAAGCTTCGGTGAGACTGCTCCCGCGGCGGCGCAGCGTCCCCGTCGAAAACGCCGGTGCCGCAGAGCGGGTCGACGTTGACGAGCTGACACTGACGACCTACAACGTCTGGAACGATCCCCAGCACGCCGCTGACCGGTACCGGGCGATCGCCGATCTGCTGTCCGATCGCAAGCCTGACGTGATGGTGTTCCAGGAGATCACGCCGACCGCCGTCGACGTGTTGCTGGCCGAGCGGTGGATGCGCGACGGGTATGCGCGTGCGGCCGTTGTCGGCGGCGTGGCGGGTGGCTACGGGATGCTGATGCTGTCACGCGTGCCACTGTCCCGCGTCACTCACACCCGGCTGCCCACTCGTCAGTCCCGCGGCTTCCTGACCGCCGAACTCGGCCTGCCCGGCGCCGCGACCGCCGTCTGCTGCATCCACCTCGACAGCGGGAAGCAGTCGTCGCGACTGCGCGGCTGGCAGTTGCGCAGGATCTTCGGTTCGTTGCGGACGGCGGAAGACGCTGTGGTGCTCGGCGATTTCAACATGCGCGACGTCGAGAACGGGCGCATCGGACCGCCGTATTGCGACGTGTGGCCAGCGATTCGGCCCCGTGAGGACGGGTTCACCGAAGACACGTCGATCAACCTGATGCGCTACGACATGAAGGACAAGCACCGCCACGTGCGGTTCGATCGCGTGCTCCTCAAAGGAGACCGGTGGACGGCGACGGACATCGAGCTGCTGGGCACCGAGCCCATTGCCCACGACTTGCCGCGGGTGTTCCCGTCAGATCATTTCGGTGTGGCGTGCCGGCTCACAAGCCGTAGTCCATAGGCGGGCCGTCGGGACCGACTGCCGATGTGTCGGCGACGGCCGTGGCAACAATTGCACCGCCCTGTCGCTCCCCGACCACCATCACCTGGTCGTTGACGGTGAACGACGCCGCCGGGCTGGCCGCATGGCCGTCGCCGGTGATCGCCGTGGTGGCGGGGGTGACCGCGAACGTCTGGATCATGCCGTCGGCACCCTGGGTGGTCAGCGAGTCCGGGCCGACAGCGATGACCCGGCCCTGCTGGTTCAGCGACTCAGGCTGCTGCTGCGCGGCTTGCGGAGGGGCGGACGTCACCGCGGTGGATGCGTCGGGCGCGACCAGTTCGACGATCGCGGCGGCGAGGACACTCGAGACGCCCACCGACGCGGCGATCGATCCGATTACCAGGTTCGACCTGGAAGTCCTGGTGCGATGCTTTCCACTCATGGGCCTTTCTCCGCTGCTCGACAATGTTTGCCGTTGTAAGCGGAGTTACCCATGCCACCGCCCCGCCGAAACATCTCGGACAGACCGTCGGGTCAGTGAGAGGTCAGGCGGCATCCGGTCGACGGCGGTCCGACGCCGACACGTCGCGCACCGTCGCGAGGCCGAGCAACGCGAACACGACGGCGCCCAAACCGCCCGTGACCAGTGTGTAGTCGGAGATGTTGCCGCGAGATCGCTCCACCAGTGAGGAGACTGCGTCGACGGCATCAACGCCGGCGCCCAGAGCGGCCACCGAGGACACCTGGTCGGCAGGCGCGGCCAACAGGGCAGACGCGAGGACCAGTTCGCGCGATCCGAACAGCCGCGTGATCCATGCGGCCGCAGGTTCGGACCGCCAACTCGAAAGGCCGTGAAGACGTCAGAGGTAGGGGTCGGCCCATGCGCTGATGATGCGGGCCGCCCGCGCCGCCTGGTTCTTGCCGGTGAGCAGATGATCCGCTCCCTCGAGCGAGACGAAACTGCGGGGATGGCGGGCCGCGCGGAAGATCTCGCTGGCGTTGGCGATCCCCACGGTGTTGTCGGTCGGCGAATGCATGACGATCAGCGCCCGGCGCAGGCTCTTGATCTGCTCGCGCAGGTCGGCGTTGCGGACGTCTTCGATGAAGTGCCGTTTCAGCGTCAGCGCCTTGCCGCCCACGGGGAACGGCGCCTCGCCCTCGGCTTCGATTCGGGCCACCAGTGCGTCGTAGTTGTGCTCGACGTGGCCGGGGTCGTACGGCGCACCGATGCTCGCGACCGCCGCGATCGTCGGGCACTCGTGGGCGGCGGCGAGCACTGCCGACCCGCCGAAGGAATGTCCGACGAGCAGATGCGCCTCGCGGCCGGACTCGTTCATGAACTCCACCGCGCGAACGGTGTCGGCCACCTTGTGCGAGAACGACCCGTCGCCCCAATCCCCCTCGGAATCACCCAGTCCCAGATTGTCGAAGCGCAGCATGCCGATGCCCTCGCTGGCGAGCTGCTTGCAGATCCGGCTGGCCGCCGGGCTGTCCTTGCCCAAGGTGAAGCCGTGAGCGAAGACGCCCCACCCGCGGACCTCACCGTCGGGCATGTCGATCAGGCCCGCGAGCACGGGGCCTGTGGTGCTGGGAAACGAAACGCGTTCAGCCACCGGCTCAGCCGACCAGCTCCGGATGGAATGTCGCCACCATCCGGCGCATTCCGTCCTGCCAGTCGACCCTCGTACCGCCGATCAGTTCCCGCATCAACGTCGGGTCGGTCGGATTGCCGCGCAGCGCCTGCACGCTCTGCTCGAAGACCGGTTCCTTGCCGATCAGCGAGCCGATGAACTGACACCAGTCCTGAAGGCTGACGGCCTGCTCCCCGCACCAGTTGACGGTCGGGGCGGGCACCGCGGCCTTCTCGAGCAGTTTCGGGATCATCGCGATGATGTCGTCCTCGTGGATGGGGTTGTACACCGCGGGGCCACCGCCGGGAACCTGGATCGGGATATCGCCCAGCATCATCTCCATGTGGAAGAACGGCCATCCGCCGTTGTCGCCGTACGGCACGTTCAGCCGCGCGATGATTGCGGGCACGCCGAGCGCCCGCGACATGGTCCGGACGACGACTTCGCCGGCGATCTTGGAGATGGAATACGTTGGAAACAAAGGCTTGTGGTTGTCGCCGAGGCCCGAGCGCTCCGTACGCGGATCGTCGTCGGGCGGATCGTAGACCGCGGCGGACGAGCAGTGCAGGAACGCCTTCGCATCGGGGCAGTGCGCCATCAGCAGACCCGCCGATTCGGCGTTGGCGCTCAGATCTTTGTCCCAGCGCCCGCTTTTGGCGACCGCGAGGTTGAGTACGTAGTCGAAGTCGCTCGGCAGAGCACTGAAGTCGCCGGAAGCGAGATTGACCGTCTCGCACCGCACGCCGTCGCGTTCGAGGCTTTCGCGCGCCGAGGCGTCGGTGAAGCGCGCGATGCCCCACACCTCGTTGTCGGCCGCCAGCGCCCTGGCGATGGGTGCGGCGACCTGACCGCTGGGACCGGTGATGAGGATCTTGGCTCCACGCATGCGCTGATCGTAGGGAATGCGCCGCGGATCACACGTGACGGTTCAGGAAGTCGACGACGGCCTTGGCGAAGAGGTCGTTGCGATCGCCCGCCACCATGTGTCCCGCGCCCGCCACGTCGACGAACTCGACCGCGGGAAAACGCGCGAGGAACTCCTCGGCGCGGTCTTCGCTGACGAGGTCGCTGACCTGGCCGCGCACCAGGAGCATCGGCACATCGGCGGCGAGGATCGCCTCGACCGCCCGGTGCATGCGGTCCGGGTCGGTCACCTCGATCGGCGGATTGGCGGCCGTGCCGTCGATGAACTGCGGATCCCAGTGCCAATACCAGCGGTCGCCGCGCTGACGGAGGTTGGCGCGCAAGCCATTCAGGTCATCGGGCCGCGGCCGGTGCGGGTTGTACTCGGCGATCATGTCGGCGACCTCGTCGAGCGACGCGAAGCCCTCGACCATCTTCTCGACCATGAAGTCGTGGATGCGGGCCGCGCCCGCCGGGTTCATGCTCGGCACGATGTCGACCAGCACGACCGCGCTCGCACAGCCCGGCGCGAGTTCACCGGCCAGCAGCATCGAGGTGAAACCGCCGAGCGACGCGCCCACGAGGACCGGGTCGGGCGGCAGGTGGGCGAGCACTTCGCGAACGTCCTCGGCGAAGGTCCGCACCCGGTAGTCGCCGTCGGCCGACCAATCCGATTCGCCGTGCCCGCGGAAGTCCACGGTGACGGCTTGCCATCCCCGGCCGGCGACGGCCGCGGCCGCGCGCGCCCACGAGCGTCGCGTCTGACCGCCGCCGTGAAGAAACACCACGGCGCGGGCGCCGGGATCCCCCAGTCGGTCGCACACGATGCGGATGCCGCCGGGCGCCTCGGTCACGAACGTCTCGGGCGCTTCAGCCATCCTCGGATAGTAGGGGGCGATGCCTCACCACAGGACCGCGATCGCGGCGGCGGTCAGCGACAGGGTTCCTATCGCGGCGAACATCGGCTGCGGAACCGCCTCGCCGCTGCGCCGTTGCCGCGCGTTGCCCATTCCCGTCAGCGCCGTGAGCACGAGCAGTATGACGAGCTTGATCCCGATCTTCGGATAGTTCAGCTCGGTTCCGGCGGGCCACGGCGCCGAGAGCACGAGGCCGGTGAGAAGCGACAGTAGGAGCCCGTAGTCCATCGGGCGCGTGGTACTGAACCGGCGCGCGGCCGCCTCAGCTGCCCAGGCGCCGAACGTGACGGCGAAGCCGATGATGTGCAACAAAACAACTACATGGCGTAGTAGTTCCATGGGCGGAGCGTAGCGCGCCAACCGCGTGTGGCACGGCTTTCGGCGGGTATCTGTCCTGATATGACCGCAACACCACCTGATCCGGACCCGGCGCGAACGCCGAGCCTCGAGCCGGGCGGCGGTGTGCGGCCCGGCGAGACGCCGCCCGACTCCGCACAGACGTCGGGGTTGTCCACTCCCCAACCGCGGGCCCGCCACAAGTACACGCCCGCGACTGTCACCGGCATCGTCGCCGCCGTCGTGTTCGCTCTGCTCTTCCTTCTGGTCGCGGTCGTGCTCGTCGTGCAGATCATTGTTTGACCCACGCCGCCCCGGGAACACTGCGGCGGTCCAAACCACGACCAAGGAGTACGGATGGCTGAGAACAGCGGCCCGCAAGAGGGCATCAAGGGCGCGGTGGAAGGCGTCAAAGGCAAGGCCAAGGAAGCCGTGGGAACGGTGACCGGACGTGACGACCTCACCGAAGAGGGCAAGGCCCAGCAGGACAAGGCCGACGCCCAGAAGGACGCTGCGAAGAAGGAAGCCGAGGCCGAAGCCGCACGCGGCAGCGCCAAGGCAGCCGAAAAGCGCGAGGAAGCCAATCAGTAGCCTCCGTCGCGAACTACTGCAGTAACTGCTCCGGGCCTGCGGCCTTCAGGGCAGGAGGACGACGTCCGCGATGTCTGCCGGCGCGAGCTGGCAGATGTCGCGGACGAAGTCTGTGTTGGCACCCACGGTTACGAGGGCATCCACCGCTGGCCGCCCTGGCACCACGAATTTCGTTGTCTGCGAACTAGCTGATGGCGTCGCCGTCAATTCGTTGAAGCGTCGACAGTCCGAAAAGCGAAGAATCGCAATGAATATAAAGAATTTGTGAGGCTTCGGCCCATTTTACGAAATTCGTAGTAGCCTCAACTGTGGTTGAGCTTACAGCCGGTTGCGGTGCGCGAGAGATCGCAGCACCGGTCATCCGGCCTTCAGACTGCAGGGCCCATCGAGTCCGCTCAGGCGTGGGTGCACGCCGGGAGGGAGTTCGCCTTGCCGCTAGCGAGCACAGTTCAGCCCAGCTACCTTCAATTGCCCGAGACCGACGTGCAGCGCGCAGGCCGCGCGATCTTCACCGCGCAGAACCTGACCGATTCACGGGTCCTCGTCGACATCCGCGGTGACGTCGACGCCACCAACCATCACGCACTCGGTCGCTTCATCCAGCACCACACCCGCGTCTCCAAACAACTCGTGCTCGACCTGTCGGGGGTCGACTTCTTCGGCAGCCAAGGCTTCACGGCGCTGTACTACGCCAGTACCCACTGCGCGCGCCGCGACGTGGACTGGATGGTCGTCGGCGGCCGCGCGGTGCTGCGGATCCTGCGCATCTGCGATCCCGACGGCGAACTGCCCGTCGTCGGCGACTTCGAGGCCGCACTGGCCCGGCTCGACCATGTCGCCAAAGCCCGCCACGCCGTCGCCTGGGGCGATTACTGACCGACATCTCCCGACTGCGTCACGACCTCGTCGCCCGCGTGCGAGACAGCGAGGCGACGGCGACGCGGGATTTGCGCCGCGCGGCATTCGACAACACCGGCCTGGATGAGCCGATACGCACGTTGATCGAGAAGGTCGCCGACCGTTCGTCCGCGGTGACCGACGACGACGTCGCCGCCGTGCGCGCCAGCGGGCTCAGCGAGGATCAGATCTTCGAGCTCATCGTCTGCGCCGCCATCGGCGCCGCAGACCGCCAATACGATTCGGCGACAGCAGCATTGGCCGAGGCGGCGGGCGGGCTCCGGTGAGACTCGAGGTTCTCGATCGCGGGCACTCGATCCCCGCCAAGGCGCTGTTCGGCGTCATCCGGGTTGTGACGCGACACCCGGTCGTCGATGCCGTCAAACTGGCCTTCTACCGCAAGGACTTCTACGGCGCCGGGCCGCTCACCGACGAGGCGATGCGCGGACCCTCGGAGTGGTCGGTCGGCGACCGCGAGCTGATGGCGGCGTTCGTCGCCAAGGCGAACGAATGCCCGTTCTGCGTCGCCGCGCATTCGGCCACGTCCGGCCAGTGGTACGGCGACGACGCCAAAGTGCTTGCTGCGCTTCAGAATCTGGACACCGCACCGATCTCGGAGCCGCTGCGCGCGACGCTGCGCATGCTCGGCAGGCTCGCGCGCTCACAGAGCGTCGATGCGGACGACATGCACGCGGTGCTGAATGCAGGCGTCACCCCCGCGCAGATCGAGGACGCACTCGCGGTCAGCTTCGCGTTCAATGTGACCGCGCGGCTGGCCAACGCGTTCGACTTCGACCTGGCCACCCCCGAGGCGATGGCCGCCGGTGCCAAGCATCTGCTGAAGCGCGGCTACGGTTAGACCATGGTCGCAACATGGTTGGCCGGGGCGGTATCGGCGTCTGTGCTGGTGATCGCCCCGCTCGCAACAGTGGGTGTCGCAGCGGCCGACCCCGATGACAGTGCGCAGGGCGGTCTGCCGGGCGGGCAGCGCCTCAGCCCGTTCGATCTGAGCTGCCCGGCGGTGAATCGGCTGGATCCCGCGCTTCTCGACGCCGTGGAGCGCGCCTCTGACGCCGCGGCAGCCGACGGCATCACCATCGGTCTCACGTCGGGATGGCGCTCCCCCGAGTTTCAGCAGCAGTTGTTCGACGACGCCGTCGTCCAGTACGGCAGCGTGGACATCGCCAGCCAGTACGTCGCGTCGCCGCAGGTGTCCAAGCACGTGATGGGCAAGGCCGTCGATGTCGGCCCGACCGCGGCCGACGACTGGCTGCTCCGCAACGGGCAGGCTTTCGGGCTGTGTCAGATCTACGCCAACGAGATCTGGCATTTCGAGTTGGCGTCCGACTATGGCGGCGCGTGTCCGCCGCTGCGGCCGAACGCCGCGGGCTGAGCCGTTCTACCCGGAGCTGTTCAGCTTTCTCTCGACCGACTCCGCAACAGCCTGACCCTTGTCGGTGAGATCCAACCAGCTGTACCAGGGCCAGCTGTTCCTGTCGTCAAACCGGTCAACATACTCGCCGCGTATCCGACGCAATGAGTCCTCGGTGGAGGAGTTCCATGCGGCGAAACGGCCGCCGGCCGCAGTCAGGTCGCCGATGACAACCAAGCCCTCGTCTGCCAAGGCGCGGATCAGATCCAGTGTCTCGTTCTGAATGGTTGCTGTCGGTGCATCGGGATTCGCCTGTGCGACGAACGAGTGGACCTGTGCGAGCTCCACCCAGTCGGTCAGTCCGGCCAACAAAACCTTCTCCCGGGGCGTGCTGGCCTCCCACACTGCCTCGTCCACAAGCTCACCTTAGACGGCGCGACATCCCCGTCGGCGCGCTGATCGGGCCGCGAAAGTACCGATCGGGACCCACCATGTGCGCTCATATACTCCTGTCATGGCTTCGATTCAGGTCGACGTGGCCGGGATAGGCGCCCTGGCCGCCCACTGCCAGACGCTTGCGTCCGAGATCGGCGGCGCAAGCGGCGCAACGCCGTCCCTGCCATCCGGGCAGGCCACCGCGACCGCGGTGCACACGGTTCACGCCGACGTCGCGGCAGCCGGCGCCGCAATGGTCGCGCGGCTGCAGAACACATCGGCCACACTGACCGCCGCAGCCCGATCGTTCGCCACGCAGGAGACTGAATCGGCTGACGCCCTCGGCGGGGTGGCATCGGCCCCCGCGGTGTGAGATGCCTGCTGCGAGCCCCCTGCCCACGCTGTCGACGCTGCAGGCCTGGGACACTGCCCACCTGACCACCGCGGCCCAGGACTGGACCAGCCGGGCGACGGCGTGGGAGTCGACGTTCACCGACCTTTATCAGCGCATGCCCAACCCCGGCGGCGCCCCGTGGTCGGGTGCGGCCGCCGAGGCCGCCGTCCTCCGGGCCCACGCCGATCGCGCGAAGGTGCTCACCGCCGTCGACCGGTTGCAGGGCGCCGCGAAGACGGCGCGAAGCGGCGCGGTCGAGCTCGACGGAGCCAAGCAACGCGTGCTCTCGGCGGTCAGCAGCGCGCAATCAGCGGGGTATGTCGTCAGCGAAGACCTTTCGGTCAGCTATCCCCGCAGCGTCAGTTCGCCAGCCGAAGCCGCCGTTCGTCAGGTCCAGGCGCAGACGATGGCCACCGACATCCGCACTCGCGCAGGCACACTCGCCGCTCTCGACAAGAAGGTCGCCGGGGAGATCGAAGCGCAGGCGATGGGCGTGGGAAACATGGACTTCCCCGAAGCGCCGCCCGGCGCCGACGCGTTGGGAGTCAAGAACGCACAGGATGTCCACCGAATCGTGGATCCCCTACCGCCGGGGCGAAACAAACCCATCAAGATGGTGCCGAACGGCGGCATACCCGGGCTGTACGAGATCCTGACCGAGAACGGCACACCGATCCCCCCTGGCACGGTAGATGGGCAAGTCTCCGTGCTCGAGGACGGCACCAGGATCCAATGGCGCACGGGAAGTAAGTCGGGAGGTGCAGCGATCGACATCTTCTATCCGGACGGATCGATGACGAAGATCCACGAGTACCCGCCACCGAAGCCCCCGCCGGCCGAACCTGTGCCCGTCCCCGCACCAGCACCCGTGCCTGCTCCCGCTCCCGCACCCGTGCCTGCGCCCGCACCTGCGCCGTCGCCGCCGCCCCTCACAGTTCCCGAACCTCCGCACATCAGCATGCCCGATCTCGGTCCGCCACCGGCACTTCCGGCTGAGGGCACCGGACCGGTGGCCGTCGCGGGCGGCATCGGCCTCGGAATCCTCGTCGTCCTCGGATCGCTGATCTTCGGCTGATGCTGGCTGATCTCACCGCACTCCCGCCTGCGGCGGCGCCGACGTGGTTGCGCAGCGTCGGCATCCCCAGCGGATGGCGCGTCGGCCGCTACGTGGGCGACAACCCGGCCGAGCCGTGGAGCGCGGCAGTGTCCGGCGAGCGGGCGGATGGCACATGGGACGCGTGCGAGACGATCATCGGCTTCGGCTTCACGGGGATGCCCGAGGCCGACGAGGTCGGTCAGGTGTGCGAGCGATCGCTGCGCGAACTCGACGCCGAGAACATCGTCCTCGTCGAGATCAGCACCCCGCCGACGCCGGGCCTTGCGATCGTCAGCGGCAGCGGGCAATTCGACGTCGACGGCCGATCCATCCACGGGCAGTTCAACTACTACGCCGCCGGGTCGACCGAGCCCGGGGAAGGCCGTCTGATCCAGCAGTGCCTCTACGTGAACACGGTGCGGCGGGCCGAATTCGAGGCCGGCCTCGCCCTTCTCGGCAACGGACTGCACACGGCGTTCGTCAACGCCTGCGCGTGAGCGGTCATCCCCTACTGATTTCGGAGACGGTCTCGCAGAAGAGCTGCAAGCCGATCTGAGCCTGCTCGGCGGTCACGACGAGCGGCGGCGTCATGCGGACGACGTTCTCACCCGCTTCGAGTACGAGCAGACCCTTTTCGAAGCACCGGTTCTGCACGGCGTTGGCGACGTGTCCGTCGGGGAACTCCACACCGATGAAGAGCCCGACGCCGCGGACATCGCGCACCATGTCGGGCTCATTGGCCTGCAATGCGCGCAAGCCGTCCAACAGGTAGCCGCCGATGTTCGTCGAATTGTCGAGCAGGTTCTCGGATCTGATCACTTCGAGGGTTGCCAGACCCGCCGCGCACGGCACGGGGCTGCCGCCGTACGTCGAACCATGGGCACCGGGGCCCCAGGCGGTCATGATCTCTTCGCGCGCGATCACCGCTCCCAGCGGCAGGCCCGACGCCAGTCCCTTTGCGCTGGTGACGATGTCGGGCTCGACGGACGTGTGCTCGATGGCCCACATCGTGCCGGTCCTGCCGATTCCGGACTGGACTTCGTCGGCAACCAGCAGGATGTCGAACTCGTCGCACAATTGCCGAAGGTCCGCCATCCAGCCGTCGGCCGGGACGATGATTCCGCCTTCACCCTGGATGGGTTCGGCGAAGATCGCTGCGACCTCGGTCGGGTCGACCTCGTAGCGGAACAGGGTGTCGCGCAGGAAGTCGACGGTCGCGGTATCGCGGACGCCGGACGCGGTGCAGCGCGGGTCGGCATACGGCGCATGCAGAACGCCGGGAAGCAACGGCCCGAATCCCCTGTGGTACTTCGCTTTCGAGTCGGTGAGCGAGAGGGCCCCCATCGTCCTGCCGTGGAAGGCGCCGTAGAAGCTGATGACGTAGGGGCGCTTGGTGGCGTACCGGGCCAGCTTGAGCGCCGCCTCGACGGCCTCGGCGCCGGAGTTGGACAGGAAGACCCGCGTCGGACCGTCCATGGGTGCGATGTCGCGCAAGGCCGCGCACATCTCCGAGTAGATCGGCAGATAGAAGTCCGATGCCGAGTAATGCAGGATCTCGCCGGCCTGGCGCCGTACCGCTTCGACGACGGTCGGGTGGGCGTGTCCGGTCGAGCTCACCGCGATGCCCGCGTTGAAGTCCAGGAAGATGTTCCCGTCGACGTCCTCGACGGTGGCGCCGGAGCCGCGCTGCGGCACCAACGGGTATGCGCGCGGAAGCGAGGGGCTCGTCACGGCGTTGTCGCGGGCGAGGACTTCGGTGGCGATCGGGCCGGGAAGTGCGGTCTTGATCAGTGGCGTGGTCGTCAACGGTGACTGCTTTCGGTCGCGGTGCGCCCCCCAGCGCACGAGTCTGTCCGATCTCGGCCGCCTGCGACATGAAAACAGCCCCCGGGATTCTTCCGGGGGCTGTCAGGTGGGCGTGCCGTCGGATCAGCGATCGCCGTACTCGTGGCGCTGGGCGATCGCCAGCAGCTCCTCGCGAATCGTCGAATCGGGCATTGCATTGATCCGCGCGTAGAGGCGCCGCCTGATCCTGGCGCGCTTCATATCTGCACGGAACTCCGCGAAAGACATCTCAACTCCTTGTCAGTGCCCCGCCTCGGGGCGTGTGTGTGCCTGTCCACCGATGCAGGACAGCACTGTTTACAGCACCCCAATCCTCGTCATTAATCCTGAACGGATCAAATTTGGCGACGTGATCTTGACGACACCCGCGGGTTTCGCGTTTGCCTACGCTTTGCGACCCCCCGCACTACGTGTTGAAGTCAGGCAGGGGTGTCTCCTCGGACTGCTGCTCAGCCTGCGGCACCTCCGCACCATCCTTCTGAGCGTCCTCTTGGACCTCGGCCGCGTGGCGAAGGTTGTCGCCAGTGTTCTCGGCGTGATCCGGTGTGGTCATGTGCTCTCCCTTTGACGATTGACTCACACGTCGCAATACCCGCCCGTTCCGTTAGGGACACCTCGCGAGAGCTCACCCGCGGTTGCGCATCGCATTCACCTGATCTGGGCGTCTAGAGCCTCACCTGATAGATTACGATGCCAATGGACCCGGAATTGGTGAGCACCTATGTGGTGACGGGATCGGCCTCGGGGATGGGAGCCGCGACCGCCGCGAGGCTGCGCGCCGACGGCCACCGCGTGATCGGCGTGGACCGCGCGCACGCCGACGTGGTGGCCGATCTTTCCACCCCCGAGGGCCGCAGCGACGCTGCCCTCGGGGTACTCGAAATCGCCAACGGACGTCTCGACGGCGCGGTGATGGCCGCCGGTCTCGGTCCCGGCAGCGGCGCAGACCGTGCTCGTCTCATCGCAGAGGTGAACGTCCTTGGCGTGGTGGAACTCCTCGAGCGATGGCGATCCGCCCTGACGACGACGGGACGGGGCAAAGTCGTCGTCCTCGGAAGCAATTCGACGACGACCACCCCGGCCGTACCAGATCGGACTGTGCGAGCTCTGATGTCGGGCGATGTCGACAAGGCGGTTCGATCCGCCCGCCTGTTCGGACCCGCACGGCCGGCCATCATGTATGCCGCATCGAAGATCGCGGTCAGCCGATGGGTTCGTCATCAGGCGATCCGCACGGAGTGGGCGGGTTGCGGAATACGGCTCAACGCGCTCGCGCCGGGCGCCGTGATGACACCCCTCCTCGAAGAGCAACTGGCCAGTCCGCGGGAAGGCCGCGCCGTGCGGCGTTTCCCCGTTCCGGTCGGGGGTTTCGGCGATCCAGACCAACTGGCCGCGTGGGTATGCTTCATGCTGTCCGACGCGGCCGACTTCTTGTGCGGCAGCGTTATTTTCGTCGACGGAGGTACTGATGCGCATTTCCGTGCCGACGACTGGCCGCGGCCCGTACCCGCACGCCGGCTTGTGACCTACTTGCGGCGATTCCTGAGTCGCGCGCAATGACCGCCGATGGCCCCGAGCGCCCTGCGGGTCGACCACGGGATGCAAGCATCGACGACCGACTGTTGTCCGTCACGCGCGAGCTGCTCGTGGAAGTCGGCTGGGACGAACTCAGCATGCGGCTGGTGGCTGCGCGCGCCGGCGTCGGCCGATCCAGTCTCAATCGCCGCTGGGCATCCAAGGCCGAACTGGTGTTGCACGCGATCCTCGGTGAAACCCCGGATCTGGCACCGTTTTCCGGCACCGACCTGACCGGCTGGATCGAATGGGTGGTGCGCGGCAGCCGCGAACTGTTCCGCAGGGCCGACGTGAAGGCAGCGGTGCCGGGTCTTCTGCTGGCATTGCAGGGGAACGACGGGCTGCGGAAGGCCTTGTGGGCGAACTTCAGCGGTCCGGCGGTGCGCCTGTACACCGAGCACGTGACGACCAACGACCGCGAAGCCAAACAGCGCGCCGAACTCGATGCCCGTGCCGTTCTCGCATTGGCCGCAGGCGGCGCGTTGTTCATGAGCACCGTAGCCGTCGAAGACAACACTGATGCGCTACAGGCGCGGATCGCCGAACTGCTGACCGTTGCTGTCGACACGGGACGCTCGCACTGATTCGACGATGGCCGCGGTCGGACTTCGCCACTGAACGTCGAGGTCGCGCCGCGTCCTGCTGTCGTCGGTCGGCGTCGCCGCGGTCAGTAGCAGCGCCGCCTCGTAGCTGAGACCGTCGGCCAGGGCGATGTGCCGACCGACGACGTCGGCGATGCGGCCCAACCCGCGCATGATGCTCGGTGACAGGCGAACTCGACGTATCCGCCGCCCCACGCCTGCTTCGAGCGCGTCGACCATCTCGTCGAACGACAGCATGTGACCACCACAGGTGTAGCGGCGCGGGCCCAGCCCGCTGACCATGATGCGAAGATGCACCGTCGCGACGTCGCGCACGTCGACCATTTGCATGCCGCCCCGCACTCTGGGCGCGACCGCCCATCGCACGATCGGCGCCCAGCCCCGTTCGGTGACACCCGGCGCAGTCCAGAAGGCAGGGCCCACGACACTCGACGGATAGGTCACCACGACCGGCGCGCCCGCGTCCTGCAGGCGTCGGGCGACGCGGTCGGCGTAACCCTTGGTCTTGGCATACGTGCTTCGACCGGGCGCCGTCGGCGAGTCGGGCGTGATCATTGCCGTCGGCGGCGGGAAGAGCGCGCTGTAGCTGCTCACGGAGACGATGGGATCGAGCCCTCGGTCGGCGGCCCTGCTCAGAACCGTTTCGGTCGCGTATGCGTTGACGTCCCACATGAGCTGGGCCTGCCGCTCGTCGGTACCGACAACCCCAGCGGCGTGCAGCACCGCATCCGCGCCCGCGAGCAGCGCGTCGATGCTCGCCGCGTCGCGGAGATCACCGACAGTGACCGTGACCGGGCCCAGCCTGCGCAATTCGCCGATCACGGCGGCGTTGGTCAGCTCTGAGGGCACCAGTAGCCGAACCCGGTGACCGGCCGTCAGCAGCGCGCGAACGGTGTGTGCACCCAGGTAGCCGGTGGCACCGGTGACGGCGATCTCCATCGAGTCCTCCCACGTCGTGATAGATTCGATGCCAATGGTATCGAAACGCGCATTCACGCCCATGCAGCTGGGTCCCCTCACCCTCAAGAACCGGTTCGTCAAAGCGGCGACCTTCGAAGGGGTTATGCCACGTGGTCGTGTCAGCGAGGCCCTGATCGGCTTCCACAGTGAAGTCGCGCGCGGCGGGGCCGCCATGACGACCGTCGCGTACTGCGCCATCTCCCCGGGCGGACGCGTACATCGGGACACGATCGTCCTGGACCGCGACCGGGTACCGGAACTGCGCAGACTGACCGATGCCGTGCACGCCGAGGGGGCGTTGGTGTGCGCGCAGATCGGGCACGCCGGGCTGGTGGCCAACACCCTGTCGAACCGGATGCCGACGCTGGCACCGTCGACCCGGTTGAGCGCCCCGGCCATGGCATTGGTCCGCGGAGCCACCACCGCACAGCTCGACACCGTCGTCGACGATTTCGGCGCCGCGGCCGCCAACGCGGTCGAGGCGGGCTTCGATGCAGTCGAAATTCACATGGCTCACGGGTATCTCCTGAGCTCCTTCTTCAGCCCCAACCTGAACAAGCGCTCCGACCGCTACGGCGGTGACACCGCGCGGCGGGCCGAACTGGCACGGCGGGTCGCCGAACGGGTCCGTCGCACCGTTGGGGACGCCGTCGCGGTCACCGCGAAGTTCAACATGGATGACGGTGTGCGACAGGGGTTCTGGCTCACCGACAGCCTGCCGACCGCGCGGCTGCTGGAAGGCGACGGGCACCTCGACGCGTTGCAGCTGACCGGCGGAAGCTCGCTGCAAAACCCGATGTACTACTTCCGCGGAGGCGTGCCCCTCGACGAGTTCATCGCCTCTCAGCCGCGTCCGATCGGTCTCGGCGTGCGTGTCATCGGCCGAAAACTGTTCCGCGCCTACCCCTTCGAGGAGGCCTTTTTCCTGCCGCTCGCGCGCCAGTTCCGCGCAGCGCTGTCCATGCCCCTGATACTTCTCGGCGGAGTCAACCGGCTCGACACCGTCGAGGCAGCGCTTGCCGAGGGCTTCGAGTTCGTCGCCATGGCCCGTGCGCTGCTGCGCGATCCCGGCCTGGTCAACAGCTTCCGCGCCGAGACAGCCACCGAAGGGTTGTGCATTCACTGCATGAAGTGCATGCCGACTGTCTACAGCGGCACTCACTGCGTCGTCCGAGAGACAGACCCGATCTCCCGTTAGCTCTGCGAATGCTCCCCACCCCGATGAAAAACGGCCCCCGGAG
>DATEIG010000526.1:0-3961 GCA_035279185.1 Mycobacterium sp. | reverse complement strand
CCTCGACGATCAGCGTCGCGCCGATCGACAGCAGGCCGATGCCGTGCTTACCCGCCAGCCGGGCGCCGGTCGGCGAGGCCACGGCCGCGACCGAGAGCGGGATGCCGCCGTCGGAGTAGGGCGCGAGCTGGAGCTGGGCGTCGTGGAGTTCGTGGGTCGCGGTCTTGGCGGTGACGGTCTCGCCCGCCAGAAGCCTCACCAGGATGTCGAGGTTGGTCTCCAACAGCTCGCGGGTGTCGGTCGGGGTCAAGCCGATCATCGACGAATCGGTCGGCAGCGAGCCCGGTCCGACGCCGCCGATGATCCGGCCGTGCGTGAGGTGATCGAGCAGCATCAGCCGGTCGGCCGTCCACAGCGGGTTGTGGTACGGCAGCGAGATCACCCCGGTGCCGAACCGGATCCGCTTGGCCCGCTCGGCCGCGGCGGCGATGAACACCTCCGGCGAACTGATGATCTCGCTGCCCGCGGAGTGGTGCTCGCCGATCCACACCTCGTCGAAGCCGACCCTGTCGAGATGCTCGACGAACTCCAGGTCGCGCTGCAACGCGAGGGTGGGGTTGGTGCCTGCGCGGTGGAACGGAGCGATGAAGTAGCCGAAGCGGAGCTTGCCCATGGGTCGAACCTAGCCAGATCGCGCCGACTTTTTACTGGGTTACGTACACCCCGAACGCCCAGACGGCGGTGGCCAGCAGAGCCCCCGTGAGTTCGATGAAGATCGACAGCGCGACGCCCTTGAGCGCGTGCTTGGTCGACGTCCATGCGAGCCGCTGATCATGCCGGTTGGCCAGCTCGGCCAGGTAGATGCCGAGCACGAAGCCGATCACCAGTCCGAGCACCGGGATCACGAAGAAGCCGATGATGCCGAGCACACCACCGAGCAGGAGACTCGACGTACGCACCTCGGCGGCGCGCATCCGCTGGACCGGCCAGGTGTATTTGATGATCGTGCTGACGCCGATCAGGGCCGCCGCCACGCCGAACGTCACCCACGCCGTGGCGTCGTTCTCGACGAACGCCCACACCAGGATCGCGGCCGCGACCAGGAGCGCACCGGGAAGGATCGGTACGACGATGCCGACGAGGCCGACGGCGATCGCCAGCGCGACGAGGACGAGTCCGCCGGTGCTCACGAACTCAGTCTGTCAGGGCTTGCGGCCGCGGACCCACTGGATGTTGCCGAGCGTCTTCGTGCGCACGCCGGTGAGCCCGAGATCCTCGAAGGTGTCCCCGAGCTCGTCCTCGGCGAAGAACGTGACACCGCCGTTGGGCAGCCATTTGAGGAACTCTGCGCCGCGGCCCGCGGTGGGCACCATGATCGCGACCCGGCCGCCCGGCTTGAGCACGCGCACGATCTCGGCCAGCGTCGTCGCCGGATTGGGAATCAGCTGCAGCACGGCAAGGGAGGTGGCCGCGTCGAACGCCTCGTCGCGGAACGGCAGATGCTGGGCGTCGGCGTGAAGGAAGCCGACGTTGGGCGATGCCTCGGCGGCCACGGCGCGGGCGAGCATCGGCTCCGAGATGTCGATGCCCAGCGCCAGTCCCTCGGGTCCAGCCGCACGCGCCAGGGATGCGGTGACGTTGCCCGGCCCGCTGCCGACGTCGAGGGTGACACCACCGGCCGGGATCTGCAGCCATTCGACCGGAAGCTGCCAGGCGCCGACGAACTTGCGCGCGAACGCCTGCGCGTTGTCGTAGAGCAGCGAGCCGAGCCCGGACGCCCAGGCCGCCTGCACCGCGCCGGTGTTCTTCGGCAGCGCGGCGTCGCTAACCGGGCTGTCGAAGGTCAGGTCCAGATAGCCCCTGCTCACGTCGGGATCGGCAGGCGGGTCGGTCAGTAGGTCCATCGCCCTGCGCAGCGCGGGCGGTAGGTCAGTGGTCAATTGATCGGTCACCTCCTCGACGCTACGCCGAGTCCTCATTCGCCCAGCGTGTCGGCGAGATCGTGAAAGTCTGTTGCCGTGAGGTCGAATTCGCCGTCGTCCATCGTCGGCGGGCGCTGGTGCGGGCCGTACTCGCGGGGACGCGAGACGAACGCGGTCTTCAGGCCGACGTCGCGGGCAGCCCGCAGATCGGACGGGTGCGCGGCGACGAGCATCAGCTCCTCCGTACGCACACCGAGCAGGTCGGCGCAGCCGAGATACGCCTCCGGATCGGGCTTGTAGTGGTGGAACAGCTCAGCCGAGATCACGCAATCCCACGGCAGCCCAGCCCTTTTGGCCATGTTCGTCAGCAGCGACACGTTGCCGTTCGACAGCGTGGTGATGACGAACCGCTCCTTGAGCCGGGTCAGCCCCGCCACGCTGTCGGGCCACGGGTCGAGGCGGTGCCACGCGCGGTTGAGATGCTCGAGTTCGTCCTCCCCCACCGGGGCAACTCCCGCATCGGCGATCAGCTCGTCGAGAATCATCCGGTGCAGATCGTCGATGCGCGTCCACGGCAACTCGCCGCTGCGCACCCGGTTCATCGCGGGTGCGTAGCCCTTGCGCCACCGATCGGCCATGGCCGCCCAGTCGGCGTCGACGCCGTGGTTGCGCCCGAACTCCTCGAGCTCGCGGATGATGCTGGACCGCCAGTCGACGACGGTACCGAACACGTCGAACGCCAACGCCTTCGGCGTCATGGTATGAGCACCATTTTGCCGAACACCCCACCGTCGGCCAGCGCCTGCAGCGCCGCACTGCCCTCCGACAGCGGGAACCGCATCGGCGGCGGCGGCCGCAGACCGGCTTTCACGAGCTCGCCGACGCCGAACTCGAACACCGACTGTGATCCGGGTTTGCGGTTGATGTACTCCCCGTAACCGACACCGACGACGCTGATGTTGCGCAGCAGCAGCCGGTTCACCTTGACGGTCGGTATGCCGCCCGCCGCAAAGCCGATCACCAGCAGCCTGCCCTCGGTGTCGAGCGCGCGAACGGCGTCGTCGAAAGCGTCACCGCCGACGGGGTCGACGACCAGATCGACACCGCGGCCGCCGGTGTGGTCCTTCACGGCCTGCAGCCAGCCGTCAGTGAGCGGAAGCACGACATCGGCCCCGAGACTCTTCACGAACTCGTGTGCCTGCGGGCGGTGCACCATCGCGATCACCTTGGCGCCCAGGGCTTTCGCGATCTGTATGGCCGCAGTGCCCACCCCGCCCGCCGAGCCGAGCACCAGCACCGTCTCGCCGGCCCGGAGGGCGCCGCGCTTGGCCAGCGCGAAATACATCGTCTGGTAATTGCCGAGCAGCGCCACGGCTTCGGCGTCGTCGAGGCCGTCCGGGGTTCGCGTCAGGTTGGCGGGCGCCACGACCACCTGCTCGGCCCAGCCGCCGAGCATCGACAGCGCGGTAACCCGTTGACCCGGTGCGAATTCCGATTCATACGGCGCCGACCGCACGACCCCGGCGACCTCCATGCCGGGGACGAACGGCGGCTCCAGGCGCAGCTGGTACTCGCCGCGAAGCAGAAGCAGATCGGGAAAGCTGACCCCGGCCGCGCCGACGTCGACGACGACACCGTCGTCACCGGCTGCGACATCGTCGACCTCGGCGAACTCCAGCCCGGCGGGTCCCGAAAGCTCCCGCGCGACAAGGGCTTTCATGCCAGCACTGTCAGCCCAGGCTGAACGTGGCCCGCTGCGCGGCGGACAGGTCGGTGATCTCGCCCCACTTGGCGGCGACGTCGTCGATCGACGGCACGCCGTCGGAGAACGTCACGCCCTCGTTCTGGAACAGCGCGGTGCGCTGCACCTTGCCGCCGCCGACGATGAACACCGCTCCCGTGTCCGGGTTCTCCTCGCTCATCAGATACGCGACGACCGGTGCCACGTACTCCGGTGTCAGCTTCTCGAAGACCTCGGGCGGCAGGATGTCCTGCGTCATGCGGGTCGCCGCGATGGGAGCCACCGCGTTGGTCTTGATGTCGTACTTCGCGCCCTCCTGGGCCAGGGTGTTGATCAGGCCGACGAGACCCAGCTTGGC
>DATEIG010000525.1:0-3675 GCA_035279185.1 Mycobacterium sp. | reverse complement strand
CGACGGTGATGCCCCGCAGCTTCGGCGGGCCCTCCCCCTGTCCTGGTGCGGGGCACGGCGCCAATGAGGCACGGGCCCGCGGCCCGGCCAGCGCTTCGGGGGTGTCCGCGTCGCGGTGCTGCCGAGCGGGGGCAGGACCCGATCGGCCGGAAGGCGTGTCACGGTCCAGCTGCATCCAGAGCCCGGCCCCGAGCGCGACCAGGACGGCAAGCACCACCGCGGTCCATCGGGTCGACGTGCTCATGGGCGGTGGCCGGCTACAGCCCGGCCAGCGCCAGCAGGTGCTCGGTTTCGGGACCCTTGACCAGCGGTGCGGCCACGAGCGGATCCGTCGGCCCTTCCCCGAAGGACGGGCAGTCCTTGGCCAGCACGCACACCCCGCAGGCGGGCTTGCGAGCGTGGCACACACGCCTGCCGTGGAAGATCACCCGGTGGCTCAGCAGGGTCCATTCCTTGCGCTCGATCAGCTCACCGACCGCGTGCTCGACCTTGACCGGGTCCTCGAGCGCGGTCCAGCGCCACCGCCGGACGAGCCTGCCGAAGTGCGTGTCGACGGTGATGCCGGGAATGTCGAAGGCGTTGCCGAGGATCACGTTGGCGGTTTTGCGGCCGACGCCGGGCAGCGTGACGAGCTCCTCCAGCGTGGCGGGCACCTCACCGTCGAAACGCTCCACGAGTTCCTGCCCCAACCGGATCAGTGAATTGGCTTTGTTCCGGTAGAAGCCCGTCGGCCGGACCATCTCTTCGAGTTCGGTGCGATCTGCCTGTGCGTAGTCCTTGGCCGTGCGGTACTTCGCAAACAGCGCGGGCGTGGTCAGGTTGACGCCCTTGTCGGTGCTCTGCGCCGAAAGGATGGTGGCGACCGTGAGCTCCAGCGGATTGGTGAAGTCGAGCTCACAGTAGACATGCGGAAATGCAACGGCCAGTTCACGATTCATCCGTCGCGCACGCCGGACCAGGCCGGTGCGGGTCTCCGAGTCCCACTTGCGCGCAGAGGCCCGCCTTGGCGGTTTGGCCTGCGCCTTCTTCCCGTTCGACGGGGCAGCTTCAGTCACGGCTGCAAGCCTACTGAGGCAGGCGACAATCAAGACTGCGGACCGGTGACAATTCGTGATCCCACCGAGACCTTCGCCGTGTTAACTACCTGCTTGTGTCGTGGTTGCTCGTGGTGTTCATCCCGGGGTTGCTGATGCTGGCCACCTTTGGGCTTCAACGCCTCGAATCGAGCCTCGTCCGCGACACCGTCTCGGCCACAGATGTCGCCGAATTCCTCGATCAAGCTCAGGCCGACGACGTCCACACGCTGGCACGCGACGGCATGCCGGAGGCGCTGAGCGGAATGTATCGCCGGCTTCAGGGAAGCGCGTGCGAGCCCGAGATCGCCAAGCTCTACATCACCGACGATGAATGGGCGAATTTGCCGACACCGCAGTATGCGGACGAGATTGCGAATCCTGGATTTCGGCAGCGTCCGCATGCGAATCGTGTGTAGCGTGGCTACGCACGAAATGACCAGCCTCTAGACTGATTCAGTCACCGGTCAGAGGTCGGCGCGCGCATGTCATATCACTCAACAGCTTAAGAGGGGCAACGTGGACGAGATCCTGGCAAGGGCCGGAATCTTCCAGGGAGTCGAGCCAAGCGCCGTTTCCGCGCTGACGAAGCAACTGCAGCCCGTCGACTTCCCGCGGGGGCACACCGTGTTCGCCGAGGGCGAGCCCGGCGATCGGCTGTTCATCATCATCTCGGGCAAGGTGAAGATCGGCCGCCGCTCCCCGGACGGACGCGAGAACCTGCTCACGATCATGGGTCCGTCGGACATGTTCGGCGAGCTGTCGATCTTCGACCCCGGCCCGCGAACCTCGAGCGCGACCACGATCACCGAGGTGCGCGCGGTCTCGATGGACCGCGACGCTCTGCGCGCGTGGATCGCCGATCGACCCGAGATCGCCGAGCAGCTGCTGCGGGTGCTGGCCCGCCGCCTGCGTCGCACCAACAACAATCTCGCCGACCTGATCTTCACCGACGTGCCCGGCCGGGTGGCCAAGCAGCTGCTGCAGCTGGCGCAGCGCTTCGGCACCCAGGAGGGCGGCGCGCTGCGCGTGACGCACGACCTGACCCAGGAGGAGATCGCCCAGTTGGTCGGCGCCTCGCGCGAGACGGTCAACAAGGCGCTCGCCGACTTCGCCCACCGCGGCTGGATCCGCCTCGAAGGCAAGAGCGTGCTGATCTCCGACAGCGAGCGGTTGGCCCGCCGAGCGCGCTGACTCACCCCGCGCCGAGATCGACAAAATGGCGGACGCTTCTCGCACTTGTGCGCCCGTTTGTCGGTTTGGGCGGGGCAGGTCAAGAACGCAAGTAGTCGAGCTGGGCCTGCACGCTCCATTCCGCGTAGTCCCAGAGCTTTTCGTCGACATCGGTGTAGACGTGTTCGACGACCTGGCGTGCGGTGGCGTCGTCGCCGAGCGTGCGCAGCGCGCCGCGCACCTGCTCCAACCGTTCCTCCCGGTGCGCCAGATACATGGCGGTGACGGCCTCGAGGTCGTCGAGGTCGGGGCCGTGCCCCGGCAGCACGGTCCGGCGCCCGAGCCCCTGCAGCCGCCGCAGTGAGTCCAGGTACTCGCCGAGCGCGCCGTCCTCGGAGTCGATGACCGTGGTGCCTTGGCCGAGCACGGTGTCGGCCGTCAGCACGGCGTCGTCGAGCACGAACGACAGCGAATCGGCGGTGTGCCCCGGGGTTGCCAGCACTGTGATCCGCAGGCCCGCGGCGTCGATCATCTCGCCGTCGGTCAACGGGCCGCCGAGGCCGCGCAGGAATCCGCTGCCGACCGCACGCACCACCGCGCCCGTGGCGTCGACGAGCTTGTCGATGGCGCCGGTGTGGTCTTCGTGCTTGTGGCTGATCAGCACCAGCGGGATGGTGCCGAGAGCCGCGATGTTGGCGATGTGCTCGTCGTCGTCGGGTCCCGGGTCGACGATCACCATCTCGTCGCTGCCCGCCCCGCGCAGCACCCAGGTGTTCGTGCCGTCCAGCGTCATCAGCCCGGGGTTGTTGCACAGCAGCACCGACGCCGTGTCGGTCACCGGTCGCAGCAACCCGTAGGCGGGATGCTGGACGGCCCCGGTCACTGCACCTCTGCCTGATCGTCGCTCACGCGACCTCGACGATCAGCTCCACCTCGACCGGCGCATTCAGCGGCAACTCGGACACCCCGACCGCGGACCGGGCGTGGGCCCCCGCGTCGCCGAAGACCTCGCCGAGGAGCAGCGAGGCGCCGTTGATGACGCCGGGCTGGCCACCGAAGCCAGGGGCAGAGGCGACGAAGCCGACGACCTTGACGATGCGGACGATCGAGTCGAGGCCGACGAGTGAATCGACCGCGGCAAGCGCATTGAGCGCGCAGACCCGGGCCAACTCCCTACCCTCCTCAGGGCTGACCTCGGCGCCGACCTTGCCGGTCGCCGCCATCTCACCCGCCACCATCGGCACCTGCCCCGCCGTGTAGACGAGGTTTCCGGTCTGGACGGCAGGCACGTAGGCCGCGACGGGTTTCACCGCGGGTGGCAGCTCGATGCCCAGGTCGGACAGCTTCGCCGTCCAGCTCATTTCGGCCGCTTCAGATAGGCGACATGCTGCTCGCCGGTCGGCCCTGGCAGCACCGAGACCAGCTCCCA
>DATEIG010000524.1:0-2270 GCA_035279185.1 Mycobacterium sp. | reverse complement strand
TGTCCGGCGGGCACTTGTTCTCCATCTACGACGGATGCCGCGCCGAGGGTGTCCGGCTGATCGACACCAGGCACGAGCAGACCGCGGCCTTCGCGGCCGAAGGCTGGTCGAAGGTGACACGGGTGCCGGGGGTGGCGGCGCTGACCGCGGGCCCCGGCGTGACCAACGGCATGAGCGCGATAGGCGCGGCCCAGCAGAACCAGTCGCCGCTGCTGGTGCTCGGTGGGCGCGCGCCGAGTCTGCGCTGGGGCCAGGGTTCGCTGCAGGAGATCGACCATGTGCCGTTCGTCGCCCCGCTGACCCGGTTCGCGGCCACCGCGCAGTCGGCTGACGCGGTCGGCGGTCTCGTCGACGATGCGCTGCGCGCCGCGGCAGGCGCGGGCGGCACACCGACCGGCGTGGCGTTCGTCGACTTCCCGATGGACTATGTCTTCGGCGAGGCGGTCGATCCCGCAGTCCCCGGTGCGCTTGCAGCGCAAGGGGAACCGGTGGCTGCCGACGGCGACGCGCTCGAGGTCGCCGCCGGCCTGCTCGCGGGTGCCGAGCGGCCGGTGATCATGGCGGGCACCAACGTGTGGTGGGGACACGCGGAAGGCGCGCTGCTCGCACTGGCCGAAGCGCAGCGGATCCCGGTTCTCATGAACGGCATGGCGCGCGGGTCCGTACCCGCCGACCATGAGGTGGCGTTCTCCCGTGCACGCTCGAAAGCGTTGAAGGAGGCGGACGTTGCCCTGGTGATCGGCGTGCCGATGGACTTCCGGCTGGGTTTCGGCGGCGTGTTCGGCGAGCAGACGCAGCTGATCGTCGCCGACCGCGTCGTGCCTGACCGGCCGCATCCGCGGGCCGTCGCCGCCGAACTCTACGGCGACCTGTCCGCGACGCTCACGGCGCTCGCTGCGGGCACGAAGACCGATCACAAGGGCTGGCTCGCGGATCTGCGCGCCGTCGAAGATGCCGGCCGGGCCGCTGAGCACGCGGAGCTCACCGACGACCGCAGCCCGCTGCACCCGATGCGGGTGTACGCCGAACTGAAGCCGCTGCTCGACCGCGATGCCATCGTCGTGATCGACGCGGGCGACTTCGGTTCGTACGCCGGGCGTGTGATCGACAGCTATGTGCCGGGGGCGTGGTTGGACAGCGGACCGTTCGGCTGCCTCGGCTCGGGTCCGGGTTATGCGCTGGCTGCCAAGCTGGCCCGGCCGGATCGCCAGGTGGTGCTGCTGCAGGGCGACGGCGCATTCGGGTTCAGCGGCATGGAGTGGGACACGCTTGTGCGCCACGGCGTCCACGTCGTCTCGGTCATCGGCAACAACGGGATCTGGGCGCTGGAGAAGCATCCGATGGAGATGCTCTACGGGTATTCCGTTGTCGCCGAACTGCGGCCGGGGACGCGCTACGACGAGGTGGTGAAGGCGCTCGGCGGGCACGGCGAACTGGTCTCGACGCCCGCCGAACTCCGGCCCGCACTCGAACGGGCCTTCTCCGCGGGCCTGCCCGCGGTGGTGAACACGCTGACCGACCCGCAGGTCGCCTACCCGCGCCGGTCGAACCTCGCCTGACCTCTCCCGGCGACGTCGTGCTGTTCGCGGACCTGGCCAACCCGACGCCGAACGGGATCTATCAGGCTATCGGGTTCGAGGCGGCGACCGATTCCGTACGGGTCGAATTCAGTTCGCCCGCAGGCTGATTCGCTGCTGATACCCGCCTGCGTCGCTTCACCTGCCTTCGGTAGAGCCAGGTGCTCAGGCCCGTGATGAACAGCAGCAGGGGAGCCAGGCCGAGGACGAACCACAGCGCACGCCAGTAGCCGTTCACCGCTGTGCCGTAGTGAAGCGCGGGCTGCGCCCATTCGTCGGCGATCGCGTTGGACACCGTCGGCGACGGCCCGAGGAACACACGAACGTTGCCCGGATCGTGAGCGTCGACACCCACGGAACGATTGCCCTCGTACACGGCGTTGTGTGCCCACAGGTTCGGGCCGCCGTCGAGCAGGTCGATCGAATAGAAGTCGGCGTCCTCGGACGGCATGCCGACCCACGTCACCCGCGAGCCGGGGAACAGCGCCTGCGCGGACTCCATCGCCTCCGGCAGGCTGATGGGCGGTCCCGGGTTCTCCGTGGTCTCCATCGTGTAGTTGTCCTCGGGCGGCGTCTGCCCGCCGGTGACCGAGTCCCACGCGGCCCGAAACCCGGGGATCTCGAAGTTGAGCCCGGTGAGACCCCACACCAGCAGCGGGAGCAGCGCGACGATGCCGATCACGTTGTGCAGGT
>DATEIG010000523.1:0-4197 GCA_035279185.1 Mycobacterium sp. | reverse complement strand
CGATCCACTCCTGGATGACCACCTTCGGCGCGCTGGCCACTACGTGCGGGATAGCGAAGTGCGGATGCCCCTCGTAGGCCTTGGCGAATCTGCGCTGGTTGTCGGCTTCCAGCCGATAGTCGAGCTCCATCTCGGTGCGTTCGATCAGCTCGTCGACAACACCCTGCACGTCGGCGCCGGGGGAGAGCTGCTTGAGCACCCTGACCATCCGCTGCATGGTCTTCAGGTCGGCGCGAAGGGCCTCGTCGGCGCCGGGGTACTGAATCTTGACCGCGACCTCGCGGCCGTCGGACCACACCGCCTTGTGGACCTGGCCGATGCTGGCCGACGCGACGGGCTTGTCCTCGAACGAGGTGAACCGGTCGCGCCATTTCGTGCCCAGCTGCGCATCGAGCACGCGGTGGACCTTGGCGGCAGGCAGCGGCGGGGCCTCGCGCTGCAGCTTGGTCAGGGCCTCGCGGTACGGCTTGCCGTACTGCTCGGGGATCGCGGCCTCCATCACCGACAGCGCCTGACCGACTTTCATGGCGCCGCCCTTGAGCTCGCCGAGCACGGTGAACAGCTGCTGGGCCGCCTTGTCCATGAGCTCGGCGTTGACCTCGTCTTTCGACTTTCCCGTCAGCCGCTTGCCGAACCCGAGCGCCGCGCGTCCCGCCATCCCGGCCCCGAGGCCCGCGATCTTGGCATTGCGCGCTGCTCCACCGCGTTTGATGTCGCTCACGAGTCCATCATCCACGACGGATCTGACTATCCGGCAACCGTGTGGCAATGATCATTTTCAGCCTGAACACAGGGTGCATCGCGGATGCCGCGTCCACCTGCGCGCCGTCGTCGAGCCGGTGGCGACGTCGAATTCGAGCGTGGTGTCCAGCGTCGACGGGGGATGCGGCGCGCGGTCGACGCCGACGCCGCCCCGCACGGCGGCGATCACCCGGTCGACCTGGTTGAGCGCGACGGCCGCGGTGCCGAGCACGGTCGCCCGGTCAGCGTTGCCCACGGCGTCCCGCAGTTGGACGGCGACCGCGGGCCAGTTCGCGTCGCGGTCGCTGCGGTGCAGGTCGGCGCACCGCAGGCAGCTGGTCACGCCGGGTACCACGAGCGGTCCGACAAGACCCGCGCCGTCGCGAACCCGAACCGCCAGGTGCGGCGTGCGGGCCTCGTGCAGATCGCGCAGCATCCGCGGGTCGGCTACCAGCGAATCGGACAGGACGACCAGGTCGGTCTTCTCCGGGCGGACGCCCGCATGCAACTGGTTGCTGGTTTTGATCCTCACGCCCGAGCAGCGCAGCGCACCGGCGAGCAGATCCGACAACGGGCCGCGCCCGTGGATCCGGATCGACGCCGAGCGGGTGCGCGCGGGGGGCAGCGCGGTCACCACACCCGCGTCGAGCAATTCGGCGATGAGGTCGGCGATCGTCGTCTCGTCGACGCCGTCGGCCACATCGGCAAGCTGCGCGTGCGTCGCGCCGCAGTGCAGCACCCGCAGGAGCGCGCCGAGGGTTCCGACACTCATCCCCGCAGGCGGGCGGACGAGCAGCGCACGTCGCGGGTCCCACCCGATCTGGATGACGCCGTCTGGCCGGGACAGCACCGGCATGGCCGGGTTGAGCGCGTAGCGCGTCATGGGTCGACTCTGACACGCGCGATACCGCGGTCAGGAGTTATCCACAGCCCGCGAACACCAAGCGGCCCTAGTCCTTCTTGTCGTCCCCGCCCGCATCGAGGTCGCCGATGTCCCTCAAGGCGTCCTCGATCGCGGAGTCGATGCCACTCGTGTCGCCGCCGATGATGCGGTCGATGAAGCCCGCAGGCTCGTCGAGGTCGTCGGAGGAGGGCAGGAGATCGGGGTGCTGCCAGACGCCGTCGCGCGCATCCACGCCCGCGGCCTCGGTGAGCTTCTCCCACAACTCCGCGGCCTCGCGCAGCTTGCGCGGCCGCAACTCGAGGCCGACAAGGGTGGCGAACGTCTGCTCGGCGGGCCCGCCGGTGGCGCGCCTGCGGCGCAGCGTCTCGCTCAGCGCGGAGGCGCCCGGGATGCGCTCGCCGAGAGCATCGTTCACGACGGTCTGCACCCAGCCCTCGATCAGGGCCAGCAGCGTCTCCAGACGTTCCAGCGCGGCGGTCTGTTCCGGCGTGGCCTTGGGTTCGAAGATGCCCTGGTTGAGCAGTTGCTCCATCTGGGACGGGTCGGCCAGCGACGCCGGGTTGAAGCCAGCCGCCAGCTCCTCGATCCCGGACATGTCGACCTTCATGCCCCTGGCGAACGCTTCGACGGCGTTGAGCAGTTGGCTCGACAGCCACGGCACATGGCTGAAGAGCCGATGGTGGGCGGCCTCCCTGGCCGCGAGGAACGTCATGATCTCGCTGCGCGGCTGCTCGAGGCCCTCGGACAGCGACTCGATGGCGTCGGGCATCAGTGCGGCGGTGCCCTTCGGGCCCAACGGCAGGCCGATGTCGGTCGAGGTCAGTACTTCCTTGGACAGCTTGCCCAGCGCCTGCCCGAGCTGCGAGCCGAAGGCCATCCCGCCCATCTGCGTCATCATCGACAGCAGCGGCCCGGCCATCGCCCTGGCCTCCTCGGGCAGCGCCGACGCCCACACCGTCGAGATCTGTTCGGCGACCGGATCGCACAGCCGCTTCCACGTGTCCAGCGTGTTGTCGATCCAGTCGGTCGGCGTCCACGCCACTGACCTGCTGGTTCCCGCGGGCAGGGCCGTCACCCCGTCCAGCCAGGTCTCGGCCAGTCGCACGGCGTCACCGATGGCCGACGTCGTCGTCTCCGGCACCGGGGCGACGAACCCGATCGAATTGGAGGCCAGCTGGCGGGCGAGGTCGTAGTTGACCGGACCCGACTGCTTACCGCCTGCCATCGCGCCGCCCGCGCCGCTGAACATCTCGCCGAGGCGGCTGAACATCTGACCGAGCTGGGAGATGTCGAACTCGCCGCCGCCGAAACCGAACGGATCCTGCGGCGAGCCCGAGCCGGACCCCGAGTCTGGGTCCTTCTTGCGCTTGTCGCGCTCGGGGTCGTCTCCGGACGAAAAGCCGAAGGGCAGGTCAGCCATGCCCTCAACGGTACTCATCGTGGGCCACCTGCGCGGCGCCCGCCGTCACGCTCTGAGTGAACCCTCTCGAATCGGCCGTCTACTGTTGCTGGCGTGAACAGGCGGATATCCACGTTGCTGGTCGCCCTGGCGCCGATTGTGGCGTTCGGCGTGCTGCTGGCGGCGGTGACGGTGCCGTACGTCTCGTTGGGCCCGGGCCCGACGTTCGACACCCTCGGCGAGATCGAGGGCAAAGAGGTCGTCGACATCAAGGGCACCGACGTCCACAAGACCAACGGCCACCTGAACATGACCACGGTTTCCCAGCGCGACAATCTCACGCTCGGGCAGGCGCTGACGCTGTGGATGTCGGGCCGTGAGCAGCTGATCCCGCGTGACCTCGTCTATCCGCCGGACAAGTCGAAGGACGAGATCGACGAGGGCAACGCCCAGGAGTTCAAGCGCTCCGAGGACAGCGCGGAGTACGCCGCGCTCGGGTATCTCAAGTACGCACCCGCTGTGACGGTGGAGACCGTCAGCAAGGACGGGGCGTCGGCGGGCAAGCTCAAAGAGGGTGACGCCATCGACGCCGTGAACGGCACCCCGGTCGGCAACCTCGAGCAGTTTCAGAAGCTGATGGAGCAGACCAAGCCGGGCGACGAGGTGATCCTCGACTTCCGCCGCAAGAACGCACCGCCCGGCGTCACGACCGTCAAGCTCGGCTCGGCGCCGGAGAAGAAGCAGGGTGTGCTGGGCATCGGTGTCATCGAGGCGCCGTGGGCGCCGTTCACCATCGACTTCAACCTGGCCAACATCGGCGGTCCGTCGGCGGGCCTCGTCTTCAGCCTCGCCGTCATCGACAAGTTGACCACCGGCGACCTCAGCGGCGACAAGTTCGTCGCGGGCACCGGAACGATCGACGCCGACGGCAAGGTCGGCTCGATCGGTGGCATCACCCACAAGATCCTGGCCGCCCACGATGCGGGCGCGACGGTGTTCCTGGTCCCCGCCGAGAACTGCGACGAGGCGAAGTCGGCGCACGAAGACGGCATGGACCTGGTCAAGGTGGAGAACCTCGGCGGCGCGGTGGACGCGCTGAAGGCGCTTTCTGCCGGTGGCGAAGCCCCACACTGTTGATCGGGCTCGCGGAAAC
>DATEIG010000522.1:0-4834 GCA_035279185.1 Mycobacterium sp. | reverse complement strand
CGCGCGTCTCCGAAGCCGATATGGTCGCCCGCCCCGATCCGTCGACCTTCCAGGTGCTGCCCTGGTCCGACGGCTCCGGTAAGCACCACTCGGCGCGGATGTTCTGCGACATCACCATGCCCGACGGTTCGCCGTCGTGGGCCGACTCGCGACACGTGCTGCGCAGGCAGTTGGCCAAGGCCAGCGACCTGGGCTTTTCGTGCTACGTGCACCCGGAGATCGAGTTCTTCCTGCTGCAGCCGGGGCCCGACGACGGTTCGGCGCCGGTGCCCGCCGACAACGGCGGGTACTTCGACCAGGCCGTCCACGACTCTGCTCCGAACTTCCGCAGGCACGCCATCGACGCGCTGGAATCGATGGGCATCTCGGTGGAGTTCAGCCACCACGAGGGCGCGCCCGGCCAACAGGAGATCGACCTGCGCTACGCCGACGCGCTGTCGATGGCCGACAACGTGATGACGTTCCGCTACGTCGTCAAGGAAGTCGCGCTCGGTGACGGCGTGAAGGCGTCGTTCATGCCCAAGCCGTTCGCCGAATATCCGGGCTCGGCGATGCACACCCACATGAGCCTGTTCGAGGGCGAGACGAACGCGTTCTACAGCGCCGAGGACCCGCTTCAGCTGTCGGACACCGCAAAGTCTTTCATCGCAGGCATTTTGGAGCATGCGACCGAGATCAGCGCGGTGACCAATCAGTGGGTGAACTCCTACAAACGGCTGGTGCACGGAGGCGAAGCGCCGACCGCCGCCTCGTGGGGATTCGCCAACCGGTCGGCGTTGGTGCGCGTGCCGATGTACACGCCGCGCAAGGCGTCGTCGCGCCGCATCGAGGTGCGCAGCCCGGACTCGGCGTGCAATCCCTACCTGACGTTCGCGGTCCTGCTCGCTGCGGGACTGCGGGGGGTCGAGAAGGGCTACGTGCTCGGACCGCAGGCCGAGGACAACGTCTGGAGCCTCACCCCGGAGGAGCGCCGCGCGATGGGCTACCGGGAGCTGCCGGGCAGCCTCGGTGCGGCCCTGGAGCAGATGGAAGGCTCCGAACTCGTCGCGGAAGCGTTGGGGGAGCACGTCTTCGACTTCTTCCTGCGGAACAAGCGCACCGAGTGGGAGAACTACCGCAGCCACGTGACGCCGTTCGAGCTGAAGACCTATCTGTCGCTCTAGCGACCCTGCGATACGGTCACAGATGTGGCCAAACCCGCGACGCAGCGACCGAAGCTGCCCAGCGTTGGCCGGCTAGGGCTGGTCGAACCGTCGGCCCCTGCTGATCTGGAACGACTCGGCTGGAACACCGACGCCCACGTCGAACTGCTGTGGTCGCTGTCGCGTGCCCCGGATGCCGATGCCGCGTTGCGGACGATGGTGCGGCTGGCCGAGGCCGCGGACAAGGACTGGGACCAACTCAACCGGGCGCTGCTCGACGACAAAGCCCTGCGCGGTCGGCTGTTCGGGGTGCTGGGCTCGTCGCTGGCACTGGGCGACCACCTGGTCGCGCACCCGCAGGCCTGGCGGATGTTGGCCGGTGACGTGACGTTGCCGTCGGCCGACGAACTGCGGGAGACGCTCGTCGAGGCCGCGCAATCGACAAGTGGCACAAACGAAGCCCTGCCGGTGCTGCGCACGCTGTACCGCGACCGTCTGCTGGTGCTTGCCGGGTTGGATGTCGCGCCGGTGGTGGAGAACGAGCCGGTGCTGCCGTTCTCCCAGGTCGGTGAGCACCTGTCCGATCTGGCCGACGCGGCGCTGGCCGCCGCTCTGACTGTGGCGACGAAGTCGGTCTGCGGCGACGGCGGCTCGCCGCCGCGGCTGGCGGTCATCGCGATGGGTAAGTGCGGGGCCCGCGAACTGAACTACGTCAGCGACGTCGACGTCATCTTCGTCGCCGAGCAGGCCGACTCCGTCACCACCAGGGTGGCGGGGGAGATGATGCGGTTCGCCTCGGAGGCGTTCTTCGAGGTGGATGCGGCGCTGCGGCCGGAAGGCAAACACGGGCAGCTGGTGCGCACGCTCGAATCGCACGTGGCGTACTACCAGCGGTGGGCCAAGACCTGGGAGTTCCAGGCGCTGATGAAGGCGCGTCCCGCAGCGGGTGACGCCGAGCTCGGTCGGGAGTACGTCGCGGCTTTGATGCCGATGGTGTGGACGGCAAGCGAGCGCGAGGACTTCGTGCACGAGGTGCAGGCGATGCGCCGCCGGGTCGAGTCGCTGGTGCCTGCGGACGAGCGAACCCGCGAGCTCAAGCTCGGTACCGGGGGGCTGCGAGATGTCGAGTTCGCGGTTCAACTGCTTCAGCTGGTGCACGGCCGCAACGACGAGTCGCTGCATGTGGCTTCGACCATCGACGCGCTCGCCGCACTCGGCGCCGGCGGGTACATCGGCCGCGACGACGCGGCCAACCTGACCGCGTCCTACGAGTTCCTGCGACTGCTCGAGCACCGCCTGCAGCTGCAGCGGCTCAAGCGCACACACATGCTGCCCGACGAGGACGACGACGAAGCGATGCGCTGGTTGGCGCGTGCGGCCCACATGAGGCCGGACGGCCAGCACGACTCGCTGGGGGTGTTGCGCGAGGAGCTCAAACGGCAGAGCCACCGGGTGTCGAGGCTGCACGCCAAACTCTTCTATCAGCCGCTGCTGGAAGGTGTCGGTCAGCCGGCGATGCTGACGCCCGAGGCGGCCGAACGTCAGCTTGCCGCATTGGGTTACGAGGGGCCGAAGGGTGCGTTGACCCATCTGGCTGCGTTGACCGGTGCGAGCGGACGCCGCGGCCGGGTGCAGCAGGTGTTGCTGCCGACGCTGCTGGACTGGCTCTCCGATACGCCCGATCCGGATGCCGGATTGTTGTCGTACCGCCGGATCAGCGACGAGCTGTCCGACCACCGGTGGTATTTGTCGACGTTGCGGGACGAAGGCGCGGTGGCGAAGCGGCTGATGTATGTGCTCGGCACGTCGGCATACGTCCCGGAACTGCTGATGCGGGCGCCCGAGGTGATTCAGCAGTACGCCGATGGCCCAGCGGGTCCGAAGCTGCTCGAAGTCGAACCCGACGGTGTGGCAAGGGCTTTGGTGGCATCGGCCGGACGGCATCCCGAGCCGGTGCGGGCGATCGCGGCGGCCAGGACCTTGCGCAGGCGCGAACTGGCCCGGATCGCATCGGCGGATCTTCTGGGGATGCTCGAAGTCGTCGACGTCTGCAAGGCGTTGACGTCGGTGTGGGTGGCGGTGCTGCAGGCGGCGCTGGAGGCGGTGATCCGCGCGCAGACACCGAAGGACGGAACGGCGCCTGCGCGGCTTGCGGTGATCGGCATGGGGCGCCTGGGCGGCGCGGAGTTGGGCTACGGTTCGGACGCCGACGTGATGTTCGTGTGCGATCCCATTGCGGGCGTTGACGAATCAGCGGCCGTGCGTTGGTCGATCACGGTGGCCGAGCAGGTGCGTTCGTTGTTGGGCACACCCTCGGCGGACCCGCCGCTGGAAGTCGACGCGGGTCTGCGACCGGAGGGGCGCAACGGCTCGCTGGTGCGCACGTTGTCGTCATACGCGGCTTATTACGAACAGTGGGCGCAGCCCTGGGAGATCCAAGCGCTGCTGCGGGCGCATCCCGTCGCCGGCGATGAGGAGCTCGGGCAAGAGTTTCTGAGGATCGCCGACAAGACGCGGTATCCGTCGGGCGGGGTGTCGGCGAATGCCGTGCAGGAGATCTGAAGGATCAAGGCGCGGGTCGACACCGAAAGACTTCCGCGCGGTGCGGATCCGAACACGCACACCAAACTCGGCCGCGGCGGGCTCGCCGATGTCGAGTGGACGGTACAGCTGCTGCAGCTGCGCTACGCCCACAAGATCCCCGCGCTGCACAACACGTCGACGTTGCAGACGCTGGATGCTATCGGTGCGGCGGAGCTGATCGCCGAGGGTGACGTCGAAATGCTGCGGGAGGCCTGGTTGACGGCGACGCGGGCGCGCAACGCGCTGGTGTTGGTGCGAGGCAAGCCAACCGACCAGCTGCCAGGACCGGGCAAGCAGCTCAACGCCGTAGCGCTGGCCGCCGGTTGGGACACCGACGACGGCGGCGAGTTCTTGGACAACTATCTTCGGGTGACCCGTCGAGCCAAGACGGTGGTACGAAAGGTTTTCGGTGGCTGAATCGATCGATTTCTCCTTCGAGGAGATCAGTGCCGCCGAACACGAGCGGCTACAGAATTTGTATTCGCCGTTGACGGAGTCGGTGCGACGCCTCGTGCAGGCGACCATTCGCAGTGGTGCCGACGAGACGGCGATCGGCGAAGCGCAGGCGTTGGTGGACGCTGCCGTCGAGAAGTTGGGCGGCATCGACGGGTCCGAGCAGGTTCGTCTTGCGGTCGGTGGTCGGCCGGTGGTGTGGGGGAACCCGGTGACGGGGTTCCGTAACGCGGTGGCGCCGCCGCTGGTGATGCACGAAGAGCCAAATGGGTTGTGGTGGAGCGAATTCGAGCTGGGAGAGCAGTACCAGGGGCCGCCGGGGTGGGTGCATGGCGGCGTCTTGGCGCTGGTGCTCGACCAGTTGCTGGGTGAGGCCGCGAGCGAGGGACTGTCCAAGCCGCGGTTCACGGGAACGATCACGCTGCGGTATCTGCGGGGTACGCCGCTGGGCCGGTTGCGGGCGGAGGCGGCGATCGAGCGGACGGACGGCTACAAGACGTTCGTGAGCGGTCACATGAGCGATTCAGACGGTAAGACGGTCGAGGCGGAGGGCAACTTCATCATTCCGGCCTGGGCGCGGGACGCTGCATGAAGTTCTACGTCAGCATCGCTTTTCGGGAGACCACAGAGGCGATCGAAATCGCCCGTGCCGCTGA
>DATEIG010000521.1:0-3763 GCA_035279185.1 Mycobacterium sp. | reverse complement strand
GCGGTGCCCTGTGGTTCATCGGAAGGCTCAACCCACTCGGCATCGGTGAACTGCTCGAGGTGCGACATCGAAACAGGGGCCAGATGGGGGGCCGTGGTGGTTGTGGTCGTCGGATCCTCCAGATCACGGCGTTCACCGCTTATCGGCAACGCGACATCGGCGGAAACACGGGGGTCGACATGGTTATTCCCAGAGCGCCAGCGTCCGCCGTGTTCCATGCGGCTTACCGTTCCCGACCGCGGTGTGGTTCGCATATGAGCTCACTGAACTTTCCCTGAGAAACCAAACTGTTACCCGCGTCACGCCTGTCTAACCAGGGCATATCGCGATCACGCCGACTGATTTGGCCGGGCGGGCGCGGGCGTGTCGCTGTGGTACCCGATTCGGCGCCCCTCTACGCTGCGGGCATGGCCGATGACCCGGCGAGCCAGCCGCAACCCAGCCGCGCCGAGTCGATCGTCAACCACGCCGAGAACTCGATCTCCGAGGACGCGATCGTCGCTGCCGCGCGCGATCGGGCCGTCGAGACGGGGGCCGGCGCCGTCAGTCCGGCCGTCGGCGCCCTGCTGAGCGTGCTCGCGAAGATCAGCGGCGCCAAGGCCGTCGTCGAGGTCGGCACAGGGGCGGGTGTCAGCGGTCTGTGGTTGCTCTCGGGGATGCGCGACGACGGCGTGCTCACCACGATCGACGTCGAACCCGAACACCAGCGCCTCGCCAAGCAGGCGTTCAACGAGGCGGGCATCGGACCGTCGCGGACGAGGCTGATCGGCGGGCGCGCGCAAGAGGTCCTGACCCGGCTCGCCGACGAGTCCTACGACCTGGTTTTCATCGACGCCGAGCCGGGTGACCAACCGGATTTCGTGGTCGAAGGCATCCGGCTGCTGCGGCCCGGCGGCGCGATCGTCGTGCACCGGGCGGCACTCGGCGGTCGGGCGGGCGACGCCAAGGCCCGCGACGCCGAGGTGACCGCAGTGCGTGAGGCCGCCCGGCTGATCGCCGAGGACGAGCGTCTGACGCCTGTGCTCGTGCCGCTTGGCGACGGCCTGCTCGCCGCGGCCCGCGACTGGCCGACCCGCGACGAATGACTTCCTCGCGCGAGCGGGAAAAGGTGACATCTTTACGGGATCTTGACGGGCCCCTCCCTTGACGCGGTGCTGAACGTGCGTTTAGCGTACTAAACATGCGTTCAGCGGACGATCTCACGGCGGTTGCACGAATTCGCGACGCCGCGATCGAACAGGTGGGCCAGCACGGCTTCAGCGTCGGGTTGCGGACCATCGCCCAGGCGGCGGGCGTCAGCGCCGCGTTGGTCATCCACCACTTCGGATCGAAGGACGGCCTGCTGCAGGCCTGCGACGAGTACATCCTCGAATTCATCCGCGAGTCCAAGTCCGAATCGCTGAAGTCCGCCGACGCCACGTCGTGGTTCGCGCAGATGGCCGAGATCGAGTCGTACGCGTCGATCATGGCCTACCTGGTGCGCAGCATGCAGTCCGGCGGCGCGCTGGCGAAGCACTTCTGGCAGCGCATGATCGACAACGCCGAGGAGTATCTCGAAGAGGGAGTCCGCGCGGGCACACTCAAGCCCAGCCGAGACCCGAAGGCGCGGGCCAAATTCATCGGCATCAACAACGGCGGCGGCTTCCTGCTGTATCTGCAGATGCATGACACCCCCACCGACCTGCGGGCCGTGCTCCGCGACTACGCCGAGGACATGGTGCTACCCGCGCTCGAGCTCTACTCCAACGGCCTGATGGCCGACTCGTCGATGTACGAGGCGTTCCTCGCCCGGCGCGAGCAAGGCATTCCGTTCAGCAGTTCGACACAAGGAGGTCACGATGACGGCGACGTCACTGCAGCGGGCTGACACCAACGCGGGCGGCGGTGCCGCGGTCGACATCCGGGGCCTGGAGAAGTCTTTCGGTCGCACCGTGGCACTCGACGGGCTGGACCTGACCGTCGCGCCGGGCGACATCACCGGATTCCTCGGCCCCAACGGCGCGGGCAAGTCGACCACCATCCGCGTGCTGCTGGGACTGCTGCGTGCCAACGGCGGTACCGTGCGGCTGCTGGGTGGTGACCCGTGGCGCGACGCCGTCTCCCTGCATCGCCGGATCGCCTACGTTCCAGGCGATGTGACGCTGTGGCCCAACCTGACCGGGCTGCAGGCCATCGACTTCCTCGCGCGGCTACGGGGCACCGGCGCGGTCGACGTCCGTCGCCGCGACCAACTCATCGAGCGGTTCGAGCTCGACCCCCACAAGAAGGCACGCACCTATTCGAAGGGAAACCGGCAGAAGGTCGCCATCGTCGCCGCATTCTCGACCAGCGCCGAACTGTTCATCCTCGACGAACCCACCTCAGGCCTCGACCCGTTGATGGAGAAGGCATTTCAGACGTGCGTGCAGGAGGTCTCTCAGCGCGGCGCGGCGGTTCTCCTGTCCAGCCACATCCTTGCCGAGGTCGAAAAGCTCTGCGACAACGTGACGATCATCCGGGCGGGGCGCACGGTGAAGACCGGCACGCTCGACGAACTGCGTCACTTGATGCGCACCACCGTCACCGTGCGCACCCACCACGACGGCCAACGGTTGCAGCACGCTCCGTTCGTGCACGACTTCTCGATCGCCGACGGCCACTACGTGTTCACGGTCGACCGCCGCGACCTCGATCGCGCGATGGCCGTGCTGACGGAACTGGGCATCATCGACCTCACCGTCACGCCCGCATCACTCGAGGACATGTTCCTGCGCGAATACCAGGGAGCGGGTCGATGACCACGACCGCCGTCGCTCCGCACACCGGCAGACACGAATCACCGCCGCCGGCATCGTCATTCACCGGCGTCGGCAGCCTGGTCCGGCTCGCCCTGCGCCGCGACCGGGTCCGGCTGAGCGTCTGGATCGCCTCCCTGACGCTGATGATGGTGTATGCGCCGACTGCCATCAAGCTCGCGTATCCGGAGGAGGCGCAGCGTGCGGCGCGGGTGAACCTCCTCAAGACACCGGCAGGAATGATCCTCGGCGGCCCCATGTTCGGCCGCAACGAGACCGACCTCGGCGTCATGATGGCCAACGAGCTGATGTTGACGCTCATCATCGCCGCCTCGATCATGTCGATCCTCACCGTGATTCGCCACACCCGTGCCGAAGAGGAAAGCGGCGCAGCGGAATTGGTGTTGTCCTCCGTGGTGGGCCGCCACGCCAGAACCTATGCGGCGCTGACCGTGGTCGGCGGTGTCAACGCGGTTCTCACGCTGACGATGACGCTGGCGATGGCCTCGACGGGCTTCGGCGTCGTCGACACCGCGGCGATGTGTCTCGGTGTCACGGCCGTGTCGATGGTGTTCGGCGCCGCCGCGGCGGTCACCGCCCAGCTGTGGCGGCAGGCGCGCGCGGCCACCGGTGCCGCAATGGGACTGCTCGCGCTGGCCGCGCTCGTCCGCGGCGTCGGCGACGTCATCGACAACTCCGGCAGCGCGCTGTCCTGGTTCTCCCCCATCGCATGGGCGCAGCAGATGCGCGCGTTCGTCGACCTGCGGTGGTGGCCTCTGGCGATGCTCGTCGGCCTCGCCGCCGGCCTGATCGCGGTCGCCGCGACGCTGGAGAGCAGGCGGCAATACGACGACGGCGTGATCCCATCGTCGGGCGAGCATCCGAACGCGCATCCGATCAGGAGCGTGCTCGGGCTGCACCTCACGCTGCAGCGGGGCCAGACGATCGGCTGGACCGTCGGACTGTTCCTGTCCGGCTTGGCATTCGGA
>DATEIG010000520.1:0-3107 GCA_035279185.1 Mycobacterium sp. | reverse complement strand
AACCGCGCCCGCTCGGCTTTGTGGGGCTGGCCGTCGAGCAGGATGATCGAGCCGCGGCCGACCACCGGTTCGATGGGGTTGGGCATGGGCGGCGTGAAGATCGACGTCGGCATCTTCAGGAACTCGCGGACGTCGTCGCGGTGTGCGGCGAAGAGCACCTCTCCCATGCCCGGGATCGGCATCGCGAAAGCCTTGCCGGCCCTGGCCCGCCGCCGGAAGTACGCCTCGGCGTCGTACCAGGCGCCGATGCGGTGCGGCAGCTTGAACCTCGGCCCGACCGGAGACCGCGGCGCGCGATGCCCGCTCACCATGACGACCCCGGAATGCCTGCGGCGCGAACGGCATCGAGCACCGCAAGGGAGGCTGTCCTGTCGCCGACGGTGACGCGCACCGCGTCGTCGCCGACCGCGCGCACGGTCAGCCCCGCGGCGCGGAAGACCTCCGGCCACGACCGACCGCGACCCCCCAGGTAGACGAAGTTGGCGTGGGAACGCGCGCTCCACACTCCGAGCGCTTGAAGACGCTTCTGCAGGAACACCCTCTCCGCGGTGATCTCCGCAATACGGTGCGCCAGCTGGCTTTCCGCGGCTATCGACGCCTGCACCGCCGCAAGGCTCAGGCTCGTCGTCTGAAACGGCAGGTGCTGGTCCCAGATGCGCGAGGCCACCGCCGGTGCGCATACGGCATAGCCGATGCGCAGCCCGGCCAGACCGTAGGCCTTCGAGAAGGTCCGTAGCACAACCACGTTGGGGTGACGCTCCACGATTGCGCGGGCGTCGAGCCGCTGTGCGGGTGACACGAAGTCGACGTATGCCTCGTCGAGGATGACCAGGGTGTCCGGGGACAGCCGCCGCAGCCAGGCTGCGACGTCGTCACGCGTCTCGATGGTTCCCGTCGGATTGTGTGGCCTGCACAAGACCACGACCCGTGCTTCGGCCGCCGCGTCGGCCATTCCGCCGAGGTCATGACAGCCGTGCTCGTCGAGCGGCACGAGCGCGGGTTGAAGGCCGGCGAGGCGGATGAAGATCGGGTACCCGTCGAACGTCGGGCTCGCGGTGACGATGCGGTCCCCCGGGCTGGTGAAGTTCCGCAGCACGTCGATCGCCACGCCGGTCGCGCCCGCGCCGACAACGATGCTGGCTGCGTCGATACCCACATGGCCCGCGATCACCGCGCGCATCCGGTTCGGCAGGAACTCCGGGTAGCGGTTGACCGACGCGGCGGCGTCGGCGATCGCCGTGCGCACTGCGGGCAGCGGGGGGAAGTGGTTCTCGTTGAGGGCCAACGCCAACGGCACGTTTGTCGGCGGCGACGTCTCCCCCGCCTCGACGCAGGCGTCGGTCATTGCGGCCGACCGCCCCACCGGACGGCGGTCGCGCCCGCGAAGTCACCTGCATGCGCGAAACCCGCCATCATCACCACACCGCCCGGTTTGATCTGGCCGTCGTCGACCGCGGCGTCGAAGTTCACCGGGATCCCGGCCGCGAACAGGTTGCCGCACTGGTGGAAGGTGTCGCGGTGACGCTCCCGCGGCAGTTCCAGCGCCTCGTTCCAGTTCCTGAGGAACACCCGGTTGGGCTGATTGGTGACCAGCAGGTCGAGGTCTTTGGACTTCATCCCGAGCCGATCACACACCGAGAGAACGACTTCGGGCACCTCGCGGTTGCCGCGCGCGAGCACCTTCATGATCTTGGCTTCGTTGAAGCTGACGTAGCCCTCGCCTTCACCGGCCTGCCACCATTTCCGCGGCGGGTCGGTGGCCAGTGTCATGTCGCCGGCGAACTCGCCGTAGTAGCGGCATTCCACGTCGAGGATCGGTGACTCGTCGGAGATCCGCAGCAGCCCGACCGCCGCCCCGTCCCCGGGCACGGAGGCCTGCGCGAGCGTGCGCACCTGCTCCTGCTCGAAGATCTTTCCCGCGGCGTTCTGCGCGCAGGCGATCAACGCGGTCCGGCCCGCACCCGCCGACAGAAGTTGGCGCGCGAGCTTGATCATCAGCACGAAGGCCGCGCATCCGCCGTTGTGCACATCGATGACGGTGTCCGGCGTCATCCCCAGACGGTGTGCCAGTTCGCCGCCGCCGCCGAGGATCGGGAGATCCGGCAGCTGCGAATGCGTCAGCAGCACATCGACGTCGGCCAGGACATCGGCGCCGTGGCGGGCGCGAAGGCCGTCGGCCGCACGCTCCATCATGTCGACGTTCGACTCGTCGAACGCCGCGTGGTGCCGATACTCCGGCGCCCGGAACATCAGGTTGTCGCGCAGGTCGTCCGTGCCCGCGAACTTCGCGTACCACTCCGCGGGAACCGTGTTCTCCGGCAGGTAGGACGAAACGTCGACGAGGCTGACAGTGGCCGTCATCGCATCCACTCCGGCTTGATCGGAAGCCCGTTGTGGTGACGGTATTCGGCGATCGCCTTGAGGTTTTCGAGCTCGAGCCGATGCCCGGCGCCGAACATCTCCCAGAAGTCGCCCACCCATACCGGCCGCTCCGGCGGAGCGGTCTCGGGGTAGGGGTTGTCGTCGTAGAAGGGATGGTGGCAGTTCGTCCACAACACCACCGAGCCGCGACGGTTCAGCACCGTCTGCGCATCCACCACGCGCATCAGGTAGATCATCCAGAGGTGCTTGCCCTGGTCCCATGCGCAGTGATAGTCCACCGTGCGTGACGTCGGGTCGGCCACTGTGCGCGTGTAGATCTCGGTCTCGGAGCCCAACTTGTCCCAGGCCACCCACAGCCCCGGCTCGTCGGTGGGTTCGAAACCGCGCAGGCTGTAGGTCCACTCTTCGAGACTGCGTGTGTCCGCGAGGTATTCGTAGAGTTCGTCGGGTGGGCAGTCGATGTAGTCGTTGACGGTGCAGTACGGTCCGAACACCTCGTCGTGGGGGTAGACCGACCGCATCATGTCGAGGATGATCGGCGTGGCCTTCTCGCGCGGACTGGTCTCGACACGGTGCACGCCCTCGATGGGGTTGACGCTGCCGCTGTGGGCGACGATGTCCTCAAGTGCCGGCAGTGACATCAGATGTGACCTCCTCTGGCCTGTGGTGGGGTGGAGAGTTGAGAAATGGTGCGAATGGCGGTATTTCGTCGGCGGAGCACTCGA
>DATEIG010000519.1:0-6129 GCA_035279185.1 Mycobacterium sp. | reverse complement strand
CCGTAGGAGCCCATGGTGGGGCGGATCGGCTTACCGTCCTCGCCGAGCACGTCGACGGCGAACGCGTCGGTGTATTTGCGGCCCAACTGGAAGATGTGGCCGATCTCGATACCCCGCGCCGACACCAGCGCACCGGCTCCGTCCGGCGAGGGGTCCCCGTCGCGCACCTCGGCCGCCTCGATGGTGCCGTCGGCGGTGAAGTCGCGCCCCATCACGAGGCCGACGACGTGCTTGTTGGGCGCATCGGCACCGGTGATCCACGACGTACCGTCAACGATGCGCGGGTCGACGAGATAGCGAACCCCGTTCTTGCGCAAGCCTTTCGGACCCACGTAGCCCTTCACGAGGAACGGGTTCTTCGCAAAGTCGGCGTCATCGAGCAGTGCGTACTCGGCGGGATCGAGTGCCGCACCGAGGCGCTTCTCATCGACCTCGCGGTCACCGGGTACGCCGATGGCCAAAAGTTCCCACTCCCCGCCGGGCTGACGGGTTTTCAGCAGGACGTTCTTCAAGGTGTCGGCGGCGGTGATCTTGCGACCCAGGTCGACGGTGTTCGCCCAGTCCACCAGGGTCGCGATGGTCGGGGTGTCCGGAGTGTCGTACACCGTGGCCTCGGGCAGGGCGTCGGTCGGCCCGGCCTCGGGCGCCGCGGTGACGACGGCTTCGACGTTGGCCGCGTAGCCCGACTCCAGGCAGCGCACGAACGTGTCCTCGCCGATCTCGCTCTCGGCGAGAAACTCCTCGGAGGCGCTCCCGCCCATCGCGCCCGACATCGCGGAGACGATGACGTAGCGCACGCCCAGAGTGTCGAAGATGCGCTGGTAGGCGTCCCGATGCCGGTGGTAGGCGGCGCGAAGGCCGTCGTCGTCGGTGTCGAAGGAGTACGAGTCCTTCATCACGAACTCTCGGCCACGCAGGATGCCTGCCCGTGGCCGCGCCTCGTCGCGGTACTTGGTCTGGATCTGGTACAGCAGCACCGGGAAGTCCTTGTAGCTGCTGTACTCCCCCTTCACCGTGAGCGCGAACAGCTCTTCGTGGGTCGGCCCGAGGAGATAGTCGTTGTCGCGACGGTCCTTGAGTCGGAAGACCCCGTCGCCGTATTCGGTCCACCTGTTGGTGGTCTCGTACGGTGCCCGCGGTAGAAGCGCGGGAAACAATATCTCTTGTCCGCCAATCGCATTCATCTCGTGGCGGACGACGCGTTCGATCTTGCGGAGCACCCGCAGACCCAGCGGAAGCCAGGCGTAGAGACCAGGCCCGACCGGGCGCACGTAACCGGCGCGGATCAGCAGCTTGTGGCTGGGGACTTCGGCGTCGGCCGGGTCGTCGCGCAGCGTGCGCAGGAACAGCTCGGACATGCGGGTGATCACAGCCCGCTAGCTTAGGGGGTAGAGCCTGCCCGCTCACTCGGCAGTGCTCGGACCGGGGCGGATTCGCCCGAATCGAGGAACACCACCGATCGCAGCATCAACGGTTCGTCGGGCATCAGCGACGACAGATGCTCGAGCATGATCCGTCCCGCAGAGCCCATGAGCTGACGTGCCTACCGCACGTCCTCCTCGAGTTCGCCGGCCTCGAATGCCTCGCGGTCGTGGATGGCGTGAGCGATCTGCGATGCGCTGAAACCGATTCCGAGCGCGGCGGCGCCGACGACGACCGCGATCCCGGCGACCCAGAGCAGCGAGTACGTGTACCCGGCGTCGAGCGCGTCGAGTTGACTCGGCGTCATGTCGGCGACCGGTCCCGTCGTCCCACCGAGGTACAGCGTGCGCGAGACCAGCACGGCCTGGATCACCACGAGCACGAGCGGTCCGCCGAGGTTGTAGACCATCAGCTGGATCGCCGACACCGGTCCGATCTCGCGCGGTCCGACATCAGCGACCGCACACAGCGGAAGCACCACTGAGATCACGCCGATCCCGAAGCCGCCCACCACGATCAGCACGACGAAGTCGGGGAAATACGAGATCGAGCGATCCAGCGTCGAGCCGTAGAGCATGGCCGCGAGCACCAGCGTCCCGCACCCGATGATCAGCCAGCGCGGCGCGATCCGCGGCGCCGCGTGCGTCGCCAACAGCGTGCCGACCCCGAACGCCGCCGCGAACGGCAGGAAGGCGACGCCCGCGCGCAGCGCGGAGTAGCCCATCACGTCCTGCACGTAGAGCCCGATGATGACGGTCGCGGTCAGCATCACTCCGCCCGCCATGAACAGCGAGACGAATGTCATGACGCGACTGCGATTGTCGAACACCGAGAACGGAATGATCGGGTGTTCGGCGGTCCTCTCGATGAGCAGGAACGCGGCGAGGAACACCACCGCGGCGACACCGGCGCCGATCACCCACGGGTCGATCCAGCCGCGCGACGGGCCCTGGGTGAACACCAGCACCGCCGACGTGCACGCCAGCGTCGCCAGCGCCGCGCCCGCCACGTCGAGCTTGAGGCGCTCATGGGTGGTCTCGGCCAGCCGGGTGACCGCAACCCAGATGATGAGGATCCCGATGGGAACGTTGATCAGGAAGGCCAGGCGCCACGACACGACGGTCAGTGCGCCACCGAGCACGAGCCCGAGCACCGAGCCCGAGGCCTGCATCGCAGCCGACACCGCGAACGCGCGGTTGCGTGCATGCCCGACGGCGTAGGTGGTGGCGATCAGCGCCAGCCCGGTGGGCGCGGCGACGGCAGCGCCGGTGCCCTGCACCGCCCTGGCGATGATCAGCGTGATGCCGTCGGTGGCCAGGCCGCACACCAGTGAGGCGATCGTGAACACGCCGACGCCGGAGAGGAACGCACGTTTGTGGCCGATGGCGTCGCCGACGCGGCCGCCGATCAACAGCAGACCGCCGAATGTCAGAACGTAGGCGGTGATGACCCAACTCTTGGCCGCATCGGACAGGTCGAGCTCGGCCTGCAGCCGCGGCAGCGCGACGATGACGATCGTGCCGTCGAGCGTCGACATCAACTGCATGCCGGTGATCGCGAAGATCGCGATACCGAGAACGTGCGTTGTCAGATGGTGTGCGGAGGGGTCGGTCGACTCGCCGGAACCCCCCGCAGCAGACATGGCTCGCCAGCCTACCCAGAGGCGCGCTCAGTCACCGCCTGCGTGACCGGGCGCGGCGAATCCGCTACAGCTCGCCCTGGTCGATGGCGTCCTTGACCTCTTGGGCATGGGCGACCTGCTGCGCGGTGTAGCCGATGAAGAGCGCCACCGCACCCACACACACGGCCACCGCGGCGACCCACAGCAAGCCGTACGCGTAACCCTGGTCGAGCGCGTGCATCTGCGCGGCGTTCATGTTCTTCACCGGACCCGTCGTGCCGCCCAGGTACAGCGTCCGCGACGTGATGACGGCCTGCACGACGGCGAGCACCAGCGGCCCGCCGAGGTTCTGCAGCATCAGCGCGATCGCCGATACGGGACCGATCTGGTCGAAGCCGACACCGGCGATCGCCGAGATCGTCAACGGCACGACGATGATGCCGATCCCGATGCCGCCGATGACGATCGGCGCGACGAGGTTCGGGAAGTACGGGATGCCTGCGTTGAGCGTCGACCCGTAGAGCATGGCGCCGAGCACCAGCACACCGCCTGCGATCGTCAGCACGCGCGGCGAGAACACGCTCACGAGCTGCGAGGACACCGCCAGGCCGACGCCCATCGCGAGGACGAACGGAATGAAGCCGATGCCGGCACGCAGCGCGCTGTAGCCGAGAATGTCCTGCACGTAGAGACCGATGGTCACCGTCAGCGTGAACAGCACGCCGCCCGCGAGGAAGATCGCGACGAACGTGGCCAACCGGTTGCGGTCCTTGAAGAGGCTGAACGGCACGACGGGGTTCTCCGCGGTGCGCTCGGCGATGACGAAGGCGATGAAGAAGACGCCCGCGGCCGCGATGCTGCCCAGGGTGACCGGCGATGCCCAGCCCTTCTCGGGGCCCATCGAGAAGCCGAACACCGCTGCCGTGCAGCCGAGCGTGGCGAGGATTGCGCCGGTCGCGTCGAGCTTCATCCGCTCCTTGTGCGTCTCGCGCAGGCTGGTGCGGGCCAGGTAGATCATCACGATGCCGACCGGCACGTTGACCAGGAACGCCCATCGCCACGACACCTCGGTCAGCGCGCCGCCGACGACGAGGCCCATCACCGAGCCGATCGCGGTCATGGCGCCGAACACGGCAGTCGCGGCGTTGCGGGCGGGGCCCTTGGGGAACGTGGTGGCGACCAGCGCCAGGCCGGTCGGCGAGGCGATCGCCGATCCGACGCCCTGCAGCAACCGCGCGATCACCAGGGTGGTCTCGTCCCAGGCGATGCCGCACAGGATCGACGCGATGGTGAACAGCGCGACGCCGACGATGAAGGTGCGCTTGCGGCCGATGGTGTCGCCGAGGCGCCCACCGAGCAGCATCAGGCCGCCGAACGTCAGCACATAAGCGGTGATGACCCAGCTACGGCCTGCGTCGGAGAGCATGAGCTCGTCCTGGATCTTAGGAAGCGCGACGATCGCGACCGTGCTGTCCATCGTCGCCAGCAGCTGCATGCCGCCGATCGCGATGACCGCCGCGATGAAGCGCCGGGAGGGCAGCCAAGCCGGGTACCTGCCAGTTTTCGCCGCCGCGGAGGGTTTTGCCTGCTCCGGGAGCGCCCGAGCCGTGCCGCCACGAGCGTCACGTCGGATGGCGGCGCGCTCTGCGTCATTGAGAGCCGTCATAGGTGGTTACCTTACAGTAATCTTAAGATCCCTTTAACCGCCGAAGGCCGCTACCGGGCCGATGACGATGATCGCGGGTGGTCGGACGCCCTCCGAGCGGATGTCCTCGGGCGCGTCGCCGAGCGTCGTCCGCAACGTTCGTTGCGCAGATGTGGTGCCGTGCTGCACGACGAGCACCGGAGTATCCGCAGGTCGGCCGCCTTTCAGAAGCACCTCGGCGAATTGCTCGATCCGTTCGACGGCCATCAGCAAAACGATCGTGCCGCTCATCGCGGCCAACGCATCCCAATTCACTAACGATTCGGGGTGGCTCGGCGCAACATGGCCGCTGACCACCACGAACTCATGCGTTATCGCCCGATGGGTGACCGGAACGCCCGCCATCGCGGGAACCGCTATGGCACTTGTCACACCCGGCACAACCGTCACCGGAATGCCCGCGTCGGCGCACGCCAGCACCTCCTCGTAACCGCGGGCGAAGACGAACGGGTCGCCGCCCTTGAGCCGGACGACGAACTTGCCTTCCTTGGCGCGCTCGATCAGGACGGCGTTGATCGCATCCTGCGCCATCGCGCGGCCGTACGGGATCTTCGCGGCGTCGATGACCTCGACGTGCGGCGGCAGTTCGGCCAGCAATTCGGGCGGGGCGAGCCTGTCGGCGACGACCACGTCGGCGTTGGCGAGAAGGCGCCTGCCGCGCACCGTGATCAGCTCGGGGTCGCCCGGTCCCCCGCCGACGAGAGCCACCCCTCCGTGGACCACCCCGGGCGACTCGCCGGTGATGACGCCCTGCTGGATCGCCTCGTGGATCGCCGATCGAATGGCCGCCGAACGGCGGTGGTCCCCGGCGGCGAGCACGCCCACGGCCAGACCCTCGTACTCGAATGTGGCAGGGGTCACGGCGGTGCCCTCGCTGCCGGCGTCGGCACGGACGCAGAAGATGTGGAGCCGCTCGGCCTCCTCGACGATCGCGGCGTTGACGTCGGGGTCGTCGGTGGCGGCGATCACATACCACGCGCCTTCGAGATCACCCTCCTGAAAAACCCTCAGCGTCAACGTGATTCCAGTCATCGCTTCGACGGCGGGTGTCGCAGACCGCGAGATGACGTGGACGTCCGCGCCGGTGGAGACCAGCAAGGGAAGGCGGCGCTGCGCGACCGAGCCGCCGCCGACGACCACGACCTTCTTGCCGGCCAGCCGCAGGCCGACGAGGTAGGCGTTCTCGGTCACTCGGCGAGCTTAGAGGTTCCTGCCGCCTCGACGAAGCGTGACATCGCACGCGGGTTGGCCGCCGGATGGGTGTGCAGATAGCTGGCGTGAACCCCGCCGTGCACAGCGCCATCGCAGACGGCCGCCATCTCGCGGCCGCGGAACACCCACGCTGGCTGGTAGCTGTCGGCGAAGGTGACTGCGGTGCGGT
>DATEIG010000518.1:0-5814 GCA_035279185.1 Mycobacterium sp. | reverse complement strand
CCGCGGCTTGACCTCTTTGTCCTCCTCGCGTGCGGGTGATCCTGAGCTCGGCACCAAGGTGCTGCATCTGCGCGGCGCCTTCCACGGCCGCAGCGGCTACACCCTCTCGCTGACCAACACCGACCCCAACAAGGTCGCGCGGTTCCCCAAGTTCGACTGGCCGCGCATCGACTCGCCGTACATGCGGCCCGACGTTGACATCGTTGCGCTCGAGGCCGAGTCGCTGCGGCAGGCCAGGGCCGCGTTCGAGGCCAACCCCCATGACATCGCCTGCTTCATCGCCGAGCCCATCCAGGGTGAGGGTGGCGACCGGCACATCCGTGGCGAGTTCTTCGCGGCGATGCGTGAGCTGTGCGACGAATTCGACGCGCTGCTCATCTTCGACGAGGTGCAGACCGGCTGCGGGTTCACCGGAACCGCCTGGGCGTACCAGCAGTTGGGTGTGACGCCGGACATCGTGTCGTTCGGCAAGAAGACGCAGGTCTGCGGAATCATGGCCGGGCGTCGCGTCGACGACGTCGCCGACAACGTGTTCGCGGTCAGCTCGCGCATCAACTCGACGTGGGGCGGCAACCTGGTCGACATGGTCCGCGCGCGCCGCATCCTGGAGGTCATCGAGGCCGACGGCCTGATGGAGCACGCCGCGGAGGCGGGTGCCTACCTGCACGCCAAGCTGCAGGAGCTTGCCGCGGAGTTCCCCGCCGTGGTGCGTGACGTCCGCGGCCGCGGCCTGATGCGGGCGTTCAGCCTGCCGTCCGGCGAGCAGCGCGACGAGCTGGTGCGCAAGCTGTGGGACCGCCGCGTGGTGATGTTGGCGAGCGGATCCGACAGCGTCCGCTTCAGGCCCGCGCTGACGGTCTCCTATCCCGAGATCGACGAGGCCGTCGCGGCCGTGCGGGAAGCGCTGCGCTAAAGAGCGGTGGGAGCCGACGGCTCGGTCAGTCGTCGGATGATCGACCGCAGCCTCGGCAGTGCTGAGCCGCCCACGAGTTCGCAACCGTGCAGTTCGGCGAGCTTGACGGCCGCGCTGGTGAACTCGTGGTTGGTGACGACCATCGTCTTGGTGCACCCGTGCATCGGCGCGCCGGCGACCACCTCCTGGACGGCGCCCGCGCCCACCGGTCGTGCTTGCCGTTTGCACTGAACCGCGAGGCGGTCGGGTCGGTGCCCGACGACGAGGTCGACGCCCCAGTCGCCGGTCACCGAGGTCATGATCACGGGTACGCCGCAGGACCGGGCGATGCGCGCGACGTGATCTTCGAACTCCATTCCGGACATGGCGAGGGCGGCGGGCGCCTCGGTGGGGCTCGGCGTGAAAACGCCCCGGACAGCGGCCAGCAGGAAACGGGGGGCCGCCGCCAGGGCGAACGGGGCGGCGGCCGCGACGGCCAGGCTCCACGGCCACGTGATGCCGAGCAGGTGAGCGGCCAGGCCCGAGACGATGCCGACGGCGATGTAGACCTTCGTTCTGGCGCTCACGAGGCGAATGGTAGGTCCGCGGGACGACACCCGCGGATCACCGCGCCCGAGAGGCGTGTCGTCTTGCCAACCGAGGTTTATCGCTCCGTTACCAGGGGAATCACTCGGCTGTGTACCGCACCACGGACCACGTTCACCGTCACGACACCCTGAGTCGTGCCGCCGTGGTCGACGCCGCCCGCTTCAGTGCGGGCGTTGCCGTGGCGGCAATCGTGCTGCTCGCCGTCGCCGAGATGTGGATCGGCACCTGTGGAGCGTCGACGTTCGACGCACTCGCTTGCGGTGCACCGCAAACCACCCTCCTCGCCCTCGGCGCCCCGCTGGTCCTCCTGGTCGGCGGCCTGCGCGCATTTCACCGGACCTTCCAGGTTCGGCGGGAGCACGGCATCGCATGGCCGTGGCAAGGGGCGGGCTGGTTCATGATGGCCGCGATGCTGCTGGTTCTTGCCAAGAGCGTGCCACTCATCGCGATGCCCTGATTCTGAAATTCATTGCCTGTCTGACAATTCTCGATTGACCGCCTCGGCTGCCCGCAACGCGGCGCACCTGGCCCGCCTGCTGGAGACTTCGCCATTCCTGCGGGGTAGCGACGTCATATTCGGCCCCGACGGCTCCGGGTAGTTCTACCGTGGGTTACATCCCTTGAAACGGGCAACACGTGTGGCGGAAGGAGCAGCCATGAAGAGCCCTAAAGATCCGGTCGATCACGCGAGGACGACCCGGCCGCATGCCGGTGAGTCGATGACCGACACGAAGAACATGCCCGCGCTGATCGTGATCGGTATCGCGCTGGTGGCGTTCGTCGGTGGGCTGGCCGCACACGCGACCAACCACCACAGCACCGGGCTGGCGTTCGGCGCGGCTTCAGCCGCACTACTCGCCGTCGGCCTGCTCTGGCTGTGGATCGAGCACAGGCGGGTTCGCGGCATCGAAGAGCGTTGGTACGCAGAGCATCCCGAGGCGCACCGGCAGCGTCCGAGTAGCTAGGCGACAGATACGAAAGAAGTCCCAGTCGGTTTGCCGGCTGGGACTTCTTCGTTGGACGAGTGAGCCTTACTGATTGGCTTCCTGTCGCTTCTCGGCTGCCTTGGCGCTGCCGCGCGCGGCTTCGGCCTCGGCCTCTTTCTTGGCTGCGTCCTGCTGTGCATCGGCCTTGTCCTGCTGAGCCTTGCCCTCGTTGACAAGGTCGTCACGGCCCGCCACGGTGCCGACCGCTTCCTTGGCCTTGCCCTTCACGTCTTCGACGGTGCCTTTGATGGCTTCTTGGGGACCACTGTTCTTCTCGGTCATGCTTCGCCTCTCCGCTTTTCTCTCAGCTTGGGATTTGTCCACGTCGTGGACCACGCGCAGAACTTTCCCTACGCAATCAAAGGGTTCCCGAGGCGCCGGACGGCTAAACAGGGCCGTCGCTCAGGACGGCCGAATACCTGGTGAAGCGGGGACGGAGGCGAACCGAATCCTGGCCCACCCGCGCGACGTCCTCCCAGGCCGCCAGGAACGTGCCGCGATGGCGCCAGCGCAGGAGCCGGGCCAGCACGAACGGCGCGGTGGCGGTGGTGCGCTCGTAGCCGAGGAAAGACGAGTCGGTTCTGGGGCTGATGACCAGCCCGAGCACCCGCGGGGTGGCCGGATTGTCCTGCAGCTCACCAGCTATGGCCAACCGGACGTCGGTGATGGTGCCGACGCGGTGATTACCCGCATCGACGACGCGCATGCCCAGCAGCTCACTCAGCCGCATGCCTGCCTCCCGGGATGTGGCGAATGATGCGTTCGCACAGCCACCGTTCCATCCAGTTCACGTCGAGCGGGGCGTCGGTCGGTTTGAGCGTCACGACGACGCCCACGGCGGCGACCAGCGTCCACGGAACCTCCTGCAGCTGTGAGCGCGGTGGCTCGCCGCCGAGGATGCGGGAGGCCACCGCGCGGCCCGTCAGAAGTGCCGTGACCTGCGGCGCTCCCGAACCTTCCGCCACGTCGCGGGCCGACTCGATACCCGACAGCTCGAGGTCGTCGACGATTCCGACCGGGTCGCCGTCGTCGTCGAGCAGTTGACGGTCCAGAAGGTGCAGTCGCGCGTCGACGAGTGTGCCGCGGTGTCGCTTGACCGGGAGTTCGTCGGTGCTCACTGTCCGGCTCCCGTCACGATCATCAGGGGGATCGCCGACAGCGAGGCGGCCAGGATGATGACGAGATACACCGATGCCACGGTGTTCACCACCTTTCCGTTGGTCTCCTGACCCATGTACTGAGCGTCGTTGGCGACGACGAGGATCGGCAGGTACGTCAGGGGCAGCGCGATGGCCGAGAAGACGACCGAGTACTCGGTGACCAGTATCGGGTCGACACCCGTGAACAGCACCGCAGCGCCCGCGATGATCGTGACCATGATCGTGACGTGGAATCGCGCGGCCTCGGTGGGTCTACGGAACTTGCCCCACGGCCAGCCGAGGAACTGGGCCAGGATGTAGCCGCCGGACAACGCGGTTTCCAGGGCCGCCCCGAAGGTCGCCGCGACGATGCCGATGATGACGAACGCGAGCGCCAGCTTTCCGCCTGCCTCGACCACCGGCATGACGGTCTGCGACAGGGATGTCACTTTGATCTGGTCGGGCAGCAACACAATCGTCGCACCGGTCGCGATCGCGATGGACAGCAGGCCGCCGAGGGGGAACCCGACCATCACATTCAGCCGCGACGTGCCGAGATCCTTCTTCGTCCAGTGCTCCTCGACGGCACCCGACGAGAAGAAGAACACCTCGTACGGCGTCATCGCGGCACCGAAGAGGGCGATCGCGTAGTACCAGTAGGTCGCCGCCGACTCGCCGTCGGATATCACCGGCGCAACCGCCTGATGGGCCAAGTCGCCCCAGTTCGGATGCAGCGCAAACACACTCACCGCGAATACGATCAGGCACAGGCCCAGCACACCCGTCACGTTCTCCATGACGGAGAACCTCACTCGCCAGATGACGACCCACACCGCGAACGCCGCGACAGGGATCCACAACATCGGACCGACGTCGGTGGCCAACTGCAGAGCCAGGGCCACACCGCCTATTTCGGCTGTCAGCGTCATCAAGTTGATGAAGAACGACGCTGACAGGTTCATCGCGGCGGCGCGGGGGCCGAGGCGTTCGCGAATGATCTCGAACGTGGCACGCCCGCTGACCGCCGCAACCCGCCCCGCCATGTTCGCGTAGAGGCAGATGCCGAGGACGCCGACCGGAACCACCCACGCCAGCGCGAGTCCGAAGCGCGAGCCGACGACGGCATTGGTGACCAGATCGCCGATATCGAGGAATCCCCCTATCGCGGTGAGGATTCCGAGTGCGACCGAGAACAACTTGCCCATCAGCGGTATCCGCTCTCCAGTGCATCCGCCGATGCAAGGAGACCACTACGCGCCGTGGCGGGAGACGGGTGGTTGGTGACCTTCTCGGGGACCGCGGCCGCCGCGTTGAGCTGATCGATGATCGTCGTCATCGACCGGGTGAGCAGTCGTTGGCGTTCCAGATCGACCGGATCGTCGGCCTTGAGTTCGGCGATCCCCTTGTAGGCCTTGCTGACATCGTTGCGGGCGTCGGACAACTGCACGCTCACCAGTTGAGCGGTCGATCGTTTGCGGTCCCACTGGTCCAGTGCCAACGCGCCGCTTCGTGCGGCCGCCGCTGTTTCCTGCATCGCCTGGGCCAACTGCCCGGACATGCCGTCGCGGTTGGCCGGGCACTGCGTGAGGAGGAGGCCGAGACCCAGGATCAACAGCGCCAGCAGCGCCGCCCGAACGCGCATGTCAACTCATCGGTCTCGCTGTCCGGACGGATGTCACGCCGCGCGGACGGGTCCGTTTCGACATGGTGGGCGCATACCCGGGGAAGTGGTCACGAAACGCTCGAGAACCGCTTCGAGTCCGATATGCGAAGCGCTTCGAAGTCACTTTGCGAACAGTCGAGCGTTCGACGTTTGTGCTATTTCACCTGCGGCAACGCGTTCGGCATGGCTTCGACCAATTCCGTGCGCTCACTGCTGGTGTGGCACGTGCACGGGTCGTGGACGGAGTCGTTGGTCGCGGGCAGGCATCGCTATGTCATACCCGTCAACGAGGCCGCAGACTCGCGGGCACGCGGCCTTTCCGGGCGTCAGTGGCCGCGCGCACAGGAGGTTCCTGTCGACCAGTTGCGCGAAACCGATGTCGATCTGGTGATCCTGCAACGCCCGGAGGAACTGGAACTCGCCGAACAGTGGTTGGGCCGACGTCCCGGTGTCGATGTTCCCGCGGTCTACGTCGAACACAATGCGCCTCGGCCGTCCCCGGTCGACAGCGTGCATCCGCTCGCC
>DATEIG010000517.1:0-4686 GCA_035279185.1 Mycobacterium sp. | reverse complement strand
ACGCCCCCGCCTCGGCGGGGCGTCCGGTGACCGCAAGCGCTTCCGCTCATCGCGTGCGCGGTGCGTCCTTCTGTCCTCGTGGACGCGGGCCTTCTTGCGCTCCTCACGTGCGCGCGGGCTCTCGTCGGGTGTGAGCTTGCGCGGTACGCGCCTGCGCTCGTCGGTTCCGCGCGCGGCGGGTCGCTTGGCCTTCATGAGACCGTCCCTTCTGGCCGTTGTGCAACCTTTTCCAATGCCCGGAGCCGCACGGACGCGCTTCGCGGGTTGACTTCGATCTCGCCGGCGTCCGCACGTTCCGCACCGCGGGTCAGGCTCGTGAATTCCGGTTCGTGTCCGGGCAATTCGACCGGTAGACCCGGAGGCGTCCGCGATGCTGTCGCGGCCGTGAAGACACTCTTGACGATGCGATCCTCCAAAGACTGATACGACATCACCGCGATGCGGCCGCCGGGACGAAGCGCACCCATCGCTGCGGGAAGGGCGGCGCGCAGGGCGTCGAGCTCGCCGTTGACCGCGATGCGGAGCGCCTGGAAGGTGCGCTTGGCGGGATGTCCGCCCGTGCGGCGCGCAGGCGCGGGGATGGCCTCGTAGAGCAGTTCGACGAGTTCACCGGTGCGGGCGAACGGCCTGCGGCTGCGCGTGCGCACGATCTGCTTGGCGATGCGTCCCGCGAACCGTTCCTCCCCGAACTCGCGCAGGATTCGGGTCAGCGACTTCTCGTCGTAGGTGTTGACGATCTCGGCGGCGGTCAATTCGGCGTCGGGGTCCATCCGCATGTCCAGCGGCGCGTCGACCGAGTAGGCGAAGCCGCGCTCGGTGCGGTCCAGTTGCATCGACGACACGCCGAGGTCGAACAGCGCGCCGTCTATCTCCGGTTGGCCGGAATCACCTGTCCAGTAGCCGGATTCGACGAGCGCGGTGAGAATCCCGTCGAAGCGCGTCCTGGTCAGCAGGACACGGTCGGCGAAGGGGGCGAGCCGCTCTCCGGCGATCCACAGGGCGTTGGGATCGCGATCGAGTCCGATCAGGCGCAGACCGGGCAGCTCGGTGAGGAAGCGCTCGGCGTGTCCGCCCGCCCCGAGGGTCGCGTCCACGAGTACGGCGCCGGAGCCGTCGGGGCTGCGCCGGGTCAGCGCCGGCCGCAGCAGTTCGACGCAGCGGTCGAGCAGGACCGGGATGTGTCCGTGGTCAGGGCTCGTATCCATGCCTGGTCCTTCGAGGACGGGGTCCGATGCACCGTGGTCTCTGTCCGAGCGCATGGACCTGGCGTCGGGGAAGTACGCCAGGGCCTGCTCGGACAGAGGCCGCGGTACACGGTCCTCCAAGCCCAAATCAGATGATGTCGCGCAGAGTCTCATCGCTGGCCGCGGAGAAGTTCTCTTCGTGGGCTTCCTGGTAGTCGCGCCACGCCTGCGCGTCCCAGATCTCCAGATAGTCGACCGAGCCGATCACGACGCAGTCCTTGGACAGGTTGGCGTAGCGACGGTGATCTGCCGACAGCGTGATGCGGCCTTGCGAGTCGGGATGTTGTTCGTCGGTGGCGGCGGCGAGGTTGCGCAGGAACGCACGAGCTTCGGGATTGCTCCGGGAGGCACCCGAGGCCCGTCGTGCCAGCGCTTCGAACTCCGCGCGCGGATAGACGGCAAGGCTGTGGTCTTGGCTTTTGGTCACCATCAACCCTCCTGCCAGCGCATCGCGGAACTTGGCGGGCAGCGTCAGCCGCCCCTTGTCGTCGAGCTTTGGCGTGTAGGTGCCGAGGAACATCTCGCCACCTCCCGCTGTGAAGGAGCCCCGGTCGCTCCATCGCACGCCACTTTACCCCACAATCCCCCACATTGCTCCAAACGTCAGCAAATGTCGCGGGTATTTCCCCACGATGAGGGCGGGAGTGGGCGTGAAGGCATGACCGATCTACCGATTCACGTGGTGAACGGCCAGGTCAGCGGCCGGTGGGGCGAAGTGGGGGCACTTTCGGGCACAAAAAACGGGGTAGCCCTGTCGGCTACCCCATCGTGATTGGTGCGTTATTCGTCGAAGCGCTTGCGGAACCTGTCTTCCATCCGGCTCGTGAACGACCCTCCGCCGCCCTTGGCCTTCTTCTGCCTCGGGCCGCCGGACTCGGCACCCGAGCCGTCGCGGCGACCGGTCACCCGCGGTCCGGTGATCGCGAAGACCACGCCGCCGAACATCACCAGGAAACCGATCACGGACAGGATCGGGAAGCTTCCGATCATGGTGGCTTTGAACGCCACCCCGCACACCAGCATGGCGAGCCCGATCACGAACAGTGCCGCGCCCTGCAATCGGCGCCGGGCCGAAGGAGCCCGAAGTCCCCCGCCGCGCACACTCGACGCGAACTTGGGATCCTCGGCATAGAGCGCGCTCTCGATCTGATCGAGCATGCGCTGCTCATGATCGGAGAGTGGCATGCGTCCCTCCTTGCCGCCCGTCATTTGGTCTTCAACGACTCTTACGCCCGCGTTCGCGGACCACTAACAGTCATGATACGAGGTGAATCTGAGCCGTACCACCTAGTTCGCACCCCGATTGTATGACCTGCACCGCGTCCGTCGGCGATCGGCTCGCCTGGCTGATAATGGCACTGGCTCCCCGGGACGACCGCACAGATGACGCAGGAAAGGCGGAGATCGACGTTGGCGACATTTCTCATCGATCTGTCGCAGGCCGATATGGAGCGCAGGCTCAAAGATGCGCTCGCCGTGTACGTCGACGCCATGCGCTATCCCCGCGGAACCGAGGACCAGCGAGCGTCGATGTGGCTCGAACACACCCGGCGCGCGGGCTGGAAGGCCGTCGCCGCCGTCGAGGTGCCTGATCCGATCGACGCGGCACCTGCCGGTCGCGAACTCACCGCCGCGACGATCGTCGGTATCGCCTACGGCTACTGCGGAGCGCCCGACCAGTGGTGGCAGCAGCAGGTGGTCGCAGGCCTGCAGCGGGTGGGCACCGACCGAGCGCGCATCGCGGAGCTGATGACCAGCTATTTCGAGCTGACGGAGCTGCACATCCACCCGCGCGCGCAGGGTCACGGGCTCGGTGAGGCGCTGACTCGCAGGCTCCTCGCCAATCGCGGTGAGGCCCACGTGCTGCTGTCCACGCCGGAGATCAACGAGGAGGCCAACCGGGCCTGGCGGCTCTACCGCAGGCTGGGCTTCACCGACGTCATCCGCGGCTACCACTTCGCGGGAGACCCCCGCCCGTTCGCGATTCTCGGACGGTCACTACCGCTCTGAGCGCCAGTGTCTGGCACGATGACCTCGTGTCGAACCGCCGCAGAATTCGCCTGCTGGCGATCGTGCTGCTGTTGGTGATCCTTCCGTCGGCCGTCGGCTGCGTGCGGGTCAGAACCAGCATCACCGTCTCCCCCGACGACCGGGTGTCCGGGCAGATCGTCGCCGCCGCGAAACCCCGTGGGGCCGACGACAAGGGTCCGCAGCTGCTCAACAACCTGCCGTTCAGCAACAAGGTCGCGGTGTCGGACTACGAGAGAGACGACTATGTCGGCTCGCAGGCGGTGTTCTCCGACCTGACCTTCGCCGAGGTGCCGCAGCTGGCCAACATGAACCAGGACGCTGCCGGCGTGGATCTCTCGCTGCGGCGGGCGGGCGATCTGGTCATCCTCGACGGCCGCGCCGATCTGACATCGCTGACCGACCCGGAAGCCGATGTGTCGCTGTCGGTCTCGTTCCCCGGAGAGGTCACCTCGACCAACGGCGACAAGGTGGCGGCCGAGGTCGTCGAATGGAAGCTCAAGCCCGGCGTCGTCAGCACGATGTCCGCCCAGGCGCGATACACCGATCCCAGCGCCAGGTCGTTCACGGGCGCGGCCATCTGGCTGGGCCTCGCGGCGCTCTTGGTGGCGGGCATCCTCGCCGGACTGGCGTGGGTCAACCGCGACCAGTCGCCCCGGTTCGCCGATCCGGCGGCGACCGAAAGGGGCGGACGCTGAGCGTGGAAGCAGCGACACCGTCAGCCGTCGAGTTGGCAGGCGCGGTCACCGACCAGCTTCGGGAGTACCTCGCCGAACGCCGTTCGGGCGCCGCGTACATCGGCCCCGACTACGCGGACCTGACGGCCGCGCTCGAGGAGTTCGTGCTGCGCGGCGGTAAGCGGATCCGCCCCGCGTTCGCCTACTGGGGTTGGCGCGCGGTGGCCGATCGTGACGCCGACGCCTCGGTATGGCGTCTGTTCTCCGCGCTGGAGCTGCTGCAGGCGTGCGCCCTCGTGCACGACGACGTCATCGACGATTCTGCCACCCGCCGAGGTCTGCCCACGGTGCACAGGATCTTCGCGCAGCGCCATCACGACCGCGGCTGGAACGGGTCGTCCGAGCAGTTCGGGCTGTCGGCCGCGGTCCTGCTCGGCGATCTCGCGCTGGTGTGGGCCGACGACATCGTCACGACCGCCGAGCTGTCGGACGACGCGAGGCGCCGGGTCCAGCGGGTGTGGGCCGACATCCGGACCGAGGTGCTCGGCGGCCAGTACCTGGACATCGTCGCCGAGTCGAGCGGCGCAACCACGGTGGCGTCGGCGATGAACGTCAACACCTACAAGACCGCGTCGTACACGGTGACCCGTCCGCTGCAGCTCGGGGTAGCGGCGGCTGCGGACCGGCCCGACGTGCAGGCCATCTTCTTCGAGGTGGGCAACGATCTGGGTGTGGCG
>DATEIG010000516.1:0-5640 GCA_035279185.1 Mycobacterium sp. | reverse complement strand
ATGCCTCACCGCGGCGGCGACCGCGTCCGACTGTGCAATCGCGTACGCGACACGCCGCCCCGCCGTTCGCAGCCGCACAGTCGCGCCGACCCCGCGGGCCAACGCGCCGCGCTATTGCACATATGTGCAAGGGGTTGTCGTCAGCGGTACGGTCGCGTACCGTGACCGGTACCTTGCAGTACCAACCAAAGGGGCGTCATGGGTGAGGCCACGCAGGACCCGGTCCGGCTACCGCCGGGGCCGCGCGTGCCGAAGGCTGTCACGGGCATCGCGTTCCTGACCGCGCGCCACCGTGCGGTGGCCTCGATCGGTCGACGCTACGGCGGCGCGTTCACCGTGGACCTGCCGATCTTCGGCAAGGCGACCGTGGTCAGCGATCCGGCGCTGATCAAGGACCTGTTCACCACGAGCAGCGACCTGGTCGGCCGCGCGTCCAATCTCGGTACCGTGCTGGGGCCCGGCTCGACGTTCAGCCTCGACGGCGACGAGCACCGCGCGCGGCGGAAGCTCCTCGTGCCGCCGTTCCACGGCAAGCGGATGGCCGGGTACGAGGCGATCGTCGAAGAAGAAGTCATGCGCGAGATCGCGAGCTGGCCCGAAGGCCATGAGTTCGAGACGCTGCAGCCGATGATGCGCATCACGCTCAACGCCATCCTGCGCGCCGTGTTCGGGGCCCAGGGCAGCGCCTTCGACGAGTTGCGCGAGCTGTTCCCGCCGATGATCCCGCTCGCGTCGCGGTTGGCCGTCATGCCTGCAGCGGTCCGGCGCGACCTCGGGCCATGGAGCCCGTGGGGACGGGTTCAGCGATATCGCAAGCGGTACAACGAGATCATCGCCGGCCTGATCGCCGAAGCACGCTCGGATCCGGCATTCCCCGAGCGCACCGACGTGCTCGCGCTCATGCTGGCGGCCCGCTACGAGGACGGGTCGCCCATCTCCGACGACCACATCGCCGACGAGCTCCTCACGCTGCTGTCAGCGGGACACGAGACCACGGCGACGACGCTGGCGTGGGCGGTCGAGCGGTTGCGTCGACATCCGCGGCTGCTGAATCGGCTCACCGCCGAGGTCGATGCGGGCGGTACCGAGCTGCTGCAGGCGACGATCTGGGAGGTGCAGCGGGCCCGACCCGTCGTGGAGGCCACGCTCAGGGTCGCCCGGCGGCGAATTCGCCTGGGGGAGTGGGTAGTTCCCGAGCGACACACCGTCATCGCAAGCATCACGATGTCGCACTCGTCGCCGGAGAACTTCACCGATCCCAAGGCGTTCAACCCGGACCGCTTCCTCGGCGCCAACCCCGACACGCACACCTGGATCCCCTACGGCGGTGGAATCCGGCGCTGCATCGGCGCCGCGTTCGCGAACATGGAAATGACGGTGACGCTGCGAACCTTGCTGCGCGAGTTCGAATTCGGCACAACGTATGCCCCTGGCGAACGCGTGCACTCGCGCGGCGTGGCCACAGCACCGGCGCGCGGCGGGCGCGCCGTTGTCTACCCAAGACGAAAGGTGGGATCGACATCAACGACTTCGCGCGCTCCGGAGAGGGCCTCGGCGTGACACCCGACCAGACCGTCGTCGACGTCGGCCGCGGCATCGAACTGTGCTACGAGCAGGTCGGCGATCCGAACGATCCGCCGATCGTGCTCGTCGCCGGATTGGGTCAACAGCTGCACGGGTCGTGGCCGACCGAGTTCGCGGCGGCGCTCGCCGCGCGCGGCTACCACGTGACCCGCTTCGACAACCGCGACGTCGGCCGATCCACCCACATGAAATTCCCTCCCCCCAAGCCACTTTCGATCCTTCGGGGTGGCAACCACCCGCAGCAGTACCACCTCGGCGACATGGCGCGAGACACCGTCGGGCTGCTCGACGCACTCGGCTACTCCGACGTGCATCTCGCAGGCATCTCCATGGGCGGCATGATCGCCCAGACCGTCGCGGCGCACTACCCCGGCCGGGTCCGCACGCTGACCTCGATCATGTCCACCACCGGCGCCCCGCGCATCGGGCGGCCGGCCATGTCGACGTGGTGGCGACTGGCCACCTCCCGGCCGCCGCGCAGCCGCGAGGAGGCGATCGCACGCGACATCGCGATATTCCGCCACATCGGCTCGCACGGCTTTCCGTTCGACGAGCAGCGGGTGCGCGACCGGGCGGCGATCGCGTGGGAGCGCGACCGATCGAGCGCAGGCACCCCGCGTCAGCTCGCCGCGATCTTCCGGTCCGGCGACCGCACGCGCGAACTCGCCCAGATCGACGTTCCGACGCTCGTGATCCACGGCGACCGCGACCGGATGGTCAACCCGACCGGCGGCGCCGCGACGGCGCGCGCGATACCGGGAGCACGGCTGGAGACGCTTGCCGGCATGGGCCACGACCTGCCGATCGGGGTGTGGGAGCGCGTGCTCGACCTACTCACCGACCATGTCGCGTCGGCGCCTGCCGGCACCACGGAACTGAAGGAGCCCTCATGACAGCACGCAGGAAGATCACCGGCCGCACCGTCGTCATCTCGGGCGCCGCGTCCGGCATCGGGCGCGGGCTGGCGCACCGACTTTCGCGTCACGGCAGCCCGGTTGCGCTCATCGACGTCGACGAGGTGGGTCTGAAGGAGACCGAGGCGGGTCTGTCGGGTCCCAGCCTGACGCGGGTGGTCGACGTCCGCGATGCCGAGGCCCAGCGCGACTTCGCGGCTGAAGTGCGGGACTGGGCGCCCGCTCCGCTGGGAGCGGTGTTCAACAACGCGGGCGTCGCGGTCGCCTCCAGCGTCCTCGATTCCAACGTCGACGACGACAACTGGTTGTGGGACATCAACTTCCACGGTGTCGTCAACGGCACGCGGGCGTTCCTGCCGATCCTGGTCGAGCAGGATTCCGGCGTGATCGTCAACACCTCGAGTGTGTTCGGGCTCGCCGGGATGCCCCACCAAAGCGCTTACTGCTCGGCCAAGTTCGCAGTCCGCGGGTTCACCGACGCGCTGCGTCAGGAGTTGCGCGGCACCGGGGTGTCCGCCGTCAACGTGCACCCCGGCGGCATCAACACCAACATCGTGCGCAATGCGCGGTTCCGCAAGGACCCCGAGGGTCGCGGCCGCACCCACGAACAGATGGCGCAGGAGTTCGCCGCGATCACGATGACGCAGCCCGACAAGGCCGCCCAGATCATCCACAAGGGCGTCGAGAGCGGCAAGGCGCGCATCCTCGTCGGGCCCGACGCCTATCTGTTCGACATCCTGACCCGGGTGACGCCGACCCACTACTACGACGTGCTCGGCACGATCATGGGTCGGCTCCGAGGCCGCGCGCAGCAGAACCTCCCCGCGACGGTGTGACCTGCCGTGCGTGCGGTCGTCATCACCAGCCACGGTGACATCTCGGTTCTGAAGGTCGAGCAGCGGCCGGATCCCCCGCCGCCGTCGGCGGGTCAGGTGCAGATCGCCGTGCGCGCCGCGGGCGTGAACTTCGCCGACCACCTCGCGCGCGTCGGCATCTACCCGGACGCACCGAAACCGCCGTGCGTCGTGGGTTACGAGGTGTCGGGAACGATCGCGGCGGTCGGTGACGGCGTCGACCCCGGACGCATCGGCGAGCGGGTGTTCGGCGGCACGCGGTTCGGTGGCTACGCCGAGACGGTGAACATCGCTGCGGCCGACGCGGTCCCGCTGCCCGAAACGCTGAGCTTCGAGCAGGGCGCGGCGATACCGGTCAACTACGCGACGGCGTGGGCGGCGTTGCACGGGTACGGCTCGTTGCGGGCGGGGGAGCGGGTGCTGATCCATGCCGCGGCAGGCGGTGTCGGCATCGCGGCGATCCAGTTGGCCAAAGCGGCGGGCGCCGAGATCCACGGCACCGCCTCCCCGGGCAAGCACGCCCGGCTGCTCGAGTTCGGCGTCGACCGCGCCATCGACTACCGCAGCGACGGTTGGTGGAAAGGGTTGCCGCCCTATGACATCGTGCTCGACGCGATGGGCGGTAAGTCGCTGAAGCGGTCCTACGACCTCATCCGGCCAGGCGGACGGATCGTCGCGTACGGCTTCTCGGCCATGCAACAAGGCGAGAAGCGCTCGTTGCGCACCGCGCTGCCCCAGCTGCTGCCGATGCTGCGCGGCTTCAACCTCGTCAACCAGCTGTCGGACAGCAAAGCCGTCATCGGCCTGAACATGCTCAAGCTGTGGGACGACAGGGGCACGCTCGAGCCGTGGATCGGTCCGCTGCGAAGCGCGTTGGCCGACGGTGTCGCCGTGCCGGTGGTGCACGCTGCCGTGCCGTTCGCTAATGCCGGTGAGGCACATCGCATTCTGGCCGCCCGTGAGAACGTCGGCAAGGTCGTGCTCGTCCCCTAAGCGGTGTCCTTTGCGCGCTCCAACAGCGCGATGTCGTGCGCCGAGACGATGACGAGGTCCGGCTCCTGCCGGCGATACAACTCCGACAGGCGCGCATGGTTGTCGTGCATCTTCTCGCGGTCGAAGGCGACGAGCGTCTCCATGGTCCACAGCGTGCGCGGTATGTGTGACCCGTCGAGGGTGCCGTAGTGATAGAACGCGTCACCGCAGTGCAGCACCCACCGGTGGCCGGCGTCGACCGCGATGCAGGCGTGCCCTCGGCTGTGGCCGGGCAACGAGATCAACACGATTCCGGGCGAGATCTCGGTGAGTTCTTTCGCGGCCGAAAAGCCGCGCCACGATTCGCCGTTGGGGCTGTGCTCGACGACGTCGTGGTCGCGAATCCACTGCTGCCGGCCGTAGCGGACCTTCTCGGCCCGGGTGGGAGCGGTGAGGGCGGCCAGTGCTTCGCCGGACGTCACGTGCAATTGCGCGTGCGGGAAGTCCGCGGCGCCGCCGACATGGTCGGAGTCGAGGTGGGTGAGGACGATGTGGCGAACGTCCTCGCGGCGGAACCCGAGGCGGTCGAGTTGGTGTGCCGCGGTCTCGGTGGCGCGGAACTCCGGCCGGGTGAAGAACCGGACGGGGCCGACGCGCGCCTTGGGGTCCGCGCAATCCTGAATGCCGAAGCCGGAATCGACGAGCACGAGGCCGTTGCCGGTTTCCACCACGAGGACATGGCAGACGCAGACCGGTCCCTTCGGTGGGTGCATGGTGCCGCAGTTGAGGTGGTGGACCTTCATCCGTTGATCGGCTCCTCGCGTGCGCCGGCGTTACCACCCACAAGCGCCAGGATCTCACCGCGGCCGATCTGGGTGACCAGGCTCGCGGAGTCGAAGTACACGCGTTCGTTGACGATACGGTCGCCGGAGAAGAAGAACACCGCGATGACCGGCACCCGAAACGACTTGCCGGTCGGCGGAAGGCCGTAGAACTCACCGAGATTGGTTCCGAGCAGGTCGAATTCGACGATCACTGTCTCGTCGGTGACGTGATAACGGACGTTGTCGTGGCGCTGGTCCGGGAACGCGGTCCTCGTCATTCTGTAGTACCCCATGACCTCCTCGTCGCCATCGAAGACCTGGCCCGTCGGCATGATCTCGTAGCGGGGGTGGCCGTTGAAGGTGGCCAGTGTCCTGTCGAACTCCTGGGTCACCTCGGTGTCCATGTGTTCGGAGATGACCTCGAGGCGGCGCTGCCGCAGATCGTCGGCGATCATCTGTCAACTGTAAGCCGACGCCGGAGGGTGTCAGGAC
>DATEIG010000515.1:0-5098 GCA_035279185.1 Mycobacterium sp. | reverse complement strand
CGTCACCGGCCAGTCCACCGCCACGGACGCACCGATCGAGGTCGAGCTGGTCATGCCCGCGGACACCTTGCTGGGCGACGCGCACACACCGGCTCATCTGAGCGGCTACGGACCCATCCCGGCGTCGGTGGCACGTGGGCTGGTTGACCGCGCGGTCACCGATAGGCGGTCGCGGTGCTCGCTGCGGCGCCTCTACCGGCATCCGACGTCGGGTCAGTTGGTGGCGATGGAGTCGCGGTCGCGGCGCTTCCCCAAGGGGTTGGCGACATTCATCGACCTGCGGGATCAGCGCTGTCGCACCCCGTACTGCGACGCGCCGATCCGCCACCACGACCACGCCCAACCCCATCATCGGGACGGGCCCACCAGCGCCGCCAACGGGCTGGGCGATTGCGAGCGCTGCAACTACGTCAAAGAAGCACCCGGCTGGCGGGTCACCGCCGGTCACGACGAAAACGGAGTGCACACCGCCGAGTTCGAAACACCGACAAGACACCGCTACCGATCCACCCCACCCCCACTACCGGGTCCCCCCCGCATCGACGTCAGCGAAACCGAAATCAGGATCGGCATCGCCATCGCCGAACACGACGCCGCTTAGTTCGGCGGATACGCCGGGGGCGGTGGCTGCATGCCCGGCGGCGGCCCCGCCGGAGCGAACGCCCATTTGTCGGGATTGTTCGGCGCGTAGACCACGGGAAACAGCTGGCCCATGGTCGGCCACTCGTCGACGTCCACCTCGAGCCGTTGATAGACCACATGTTCGTTGACAGTCGGTCCGTTGATGACGCCCGTGATCGTGACGAACTGGCGGCCGGTCTCGTCGGGTCGCGGGCTGACCCCGGTCACCACCAATGTGCCTTGCGCGAGATCACCGCGCATTCCGCGGCGGCGCATGATCCAGGGTCCGGCGATAAGCACGAGTGCTCCGATGAGCAAGACGAGCATGAGGAATTCCCACACACGGCCATGGTAGGGCTGCCGGCGTCATCCCCGGTCGCGGTGCAAGCGAAAGGCCGGCGGCGCCACATCGGGGCTATCCATTGACAGGTTGTCAGTTGTCTGACATCTTACATCTGTGAGCGATGCGCCCGAGATGCGACGTGAGCAGCGCCGGCTGCTGTCCGAAGAGGTGCGTCAGCAGATCGCGGATGAAATCACCAACGGCACATACGCCCCCGACGAAAAGCTGCCCTCGGAGCCGGAATTCGCGAAGCGCTACGGCATCAGCAGGCCGACGCTGCGCGAGATCCTCAGCGGTCTCGAGCGTGATGGGCTGATACGTCGCGTGCACGGTGTCGGCACCTTCGTCACGCCCAAGCGCACCCGTATTCACAGCGTCCTCGACCTCGACATCGGAGTCACCGAGGCTGTCACGGCCGCCAAAGCCAGCTTGAACGTCGAGGTGATGGAGGCCAGAGTCGGAAGTATCCGACCGTGGATCACAACCGCACTCGAACTTCCCAAAGACTCCGAGGCGTTGAGGGTCGAGCGCGTCATCCGCGTCGACGGAGTGCCCGCGACCCACGGCTTCGACGTGATCCCGCTCAGCATCCTCGAGGCCGCGGGCTCCCCCGCCTACGACGGCGGATCGATCTACCAGTTCCTCGAAACCCAGTGCGGCGTCCACCTGGTGGGCGGCGTCGCCGAGATCTCACCCGTCCTTGCCAGCGCCAGGCTGGCGAAGTTACTGGACTGCCCACGGAACAGCCCGCTGCTGCGCCTCGAGCAGACGGAACGCTCCGCAGGCGGCACGCCCGTTCTGCTGTCGCAGGAGCACTACGTGCCCGGCGTCTTCAGCCTCACCGTTCATCGCCTCCGCAGAGACCGAGCCGATCTCGCGGGCAGACGCAACCCACAAGACGAGGGCTGACCTCACCAGGGCCAGCCCAATTCACCACTACTGTTGCCGCCCAGAAAGTGAGCCCTGCATGACCGACGACCAGTTGTCCAGGACAGCCAACGCAGTGACCTCCGGCTCCGACGAAGACGAGTTGCGCGCCTTCGGCTACGAGCCGCAGCTCGAACGGTCGATGGGGGCGTGGAGTTCGTTCTCGATCTCAATCTCCTGTATGTGCGTCACCGCAGGGGTTTTCACCACCTATGCCTACTCACTCGGAATGGTCGGCCCCGTCTTCGTGTGGACGTGGCTCATCGTCTCCATCGGCCAGATCCTCGTCGCGTTGGTATTGGCCGAGTTGGCGGGCCGCATGCCGATCAGTGGCTACGCGTATCAGTGGACGTCTCGGCTGATCAACTCGCACTACGGCTGGTTCGTCGGGTGGGCCGGCCTGATGGCGTTCATACCGGGCTTCACCGGCCTCAATTTCGGTCTCGCACCGGTCCTTTTGAACAGACTCGGCCTCGAGATCACGCCGACGTCCACACTCGTCGTCGTGATAGCGGTCCTCGCGTCCCAGCTCGCGATCAATCTCGCAGGCGTCCGCATCGCGTCACGCATCAACAATGCCGTCGCGTTCGCCGTCGAAATCGGGTTGTCGATCATCTTGACCGCCATCCTCCTGGTCGTCGGTTTCGTCACCAATCCGGTTCAGGACGTCGGCTTCCTCACCACCAGTTCGGTGGCCGAAGGCAACGCATTCACCACCGCCATACTGCTTTCCAGCCTGCTGGCGATGTGGGTGCTCACCGGATTCGAGGGCGCCGCGGATCTGGCCGAGGAAACGAAGATGGCGACGCGCCACGTGCCCAAGGCCGTGATCCGGGCGCTGATGTTCGCGATCGTCGTCGGTTTCCTGATGATCGTCGGCCTCACCATCAACATCGACAACCTGGCCGACACCGTGGGCTCCGACGTCCCCGTCTCGCACATCCTCGAGTCCGCACTCGGATCCGTCGGGGCCGCGATCTTCGAGTCCGTCGCCATCATCGCGTTGTACGCGGGAGGCCTTGCCAACATGGCGGCGGCCAGCAGATTGATGTTCTCGCTCTCACGCGACAACATGCTGCCCGCGTCGTCGACGCTGAAGATGGTGTCGCCGCGCACCAAGTCGCCCAGCGCCGCCCTGCTCGTCGTCGCTGCGTTCAGCCTGACCCTCGTGCTGGTCGGTACGTACGGCTCATCGCAGGCCATGGCTCTGATCGTGGGAATGGCGGCCCTGGGCTACTACGCGGTGTACGGGCTCACGGTCATCGCCGTGTTGATCGCGTCGCGCAACGGAAACCTGCCAACCAGAACCAGTTTCGACCTGGGCGCCTATGCCGGGCCCGTGAGGTGGGCGGCGCTGCTGTGGACGGTGTTCGTCGTCGGATGCCTCACCGTGCCCGAGCTGAACCATCAGACCGCACTCACGGCCGGAGTGTTCTTCGTGCTGGCAGGCGTCTGGTATGCGGTGATTCTCCGCAACCGCATCAGGAACGACGAAGCCGGCGTGCCCCAGGGCGGTGCGATCCGTTGAGCAACACAGTCGACCGCTTCGTCAAACAGGGATTCCGAAGCGCCGCACCGTACAACGCCGAGCATCATGACTTCGCCTGGCAGCACCGGCAACTCGCGCGGCTGATGTCCAACGAATGCCCGATACCGCCGTCCGACGGAGTCCGGGCCGCGGTGCGGGAGGCTTTCGACATCGGACACCTCTACCCCTATTCGGGCAAGGACCTGGTTGCCGCTCTGGCGCAGTACAACTCGGTTCCTCCGGAGTCGATCGTGCTGGGCAACGGTTCCACCGAGGTGCTCGACGTCCTTGTACGGCTGTTGGTGGGCCCCGGTGACGAGACGATCATCGCCTCGCCTACCTATGCGTTCTTCGAGAGCCAGACCCGCATCAACGGAGGTGTCCCGAAAGCAGTTCCGTTGACGAGGCCGTCGTGGGAGTTGGACGTCGACGCAATGCTCGCCGCGATCACCGACCGCACCACGGTCATCTTCCTGTGCAGTCCGAACAACCCCACCGGAAAGGGTTTCCGAAAAGACCAACTGGTCCGGCTACTCGAGACCGGCATCCCGGTGGTGGTCGACCAGGCATACCTGGAGTGCGGCTACGCCGAATCCTTCGCGCCACTGGTCGCCGATCACTCCAACCTCGTCATCGCGAGGACCATGTCAAAAGGTTTCGGGCTGGCGGCGTTGCGGGTCGGCTACCTCATCGGCGAGCCCGAACTGATCGACATCGTCACGCGTGTGCGGATTCCGTTCAGCATCAGCTTGATGGGGATCTGGGGCTGCCTGCAGGCGCTCGCCGAGCCGGAGGAACTGAATCGACGGCGCGAGTTCATCAGTTCAGAAGCCGATCGGCTGCACGCCGCGATGCAGGACATGGACGGTGTCGAGTCGTACCCCTCCGACGGCAACTTCGTGATGGCCGACATCTCCGCCAGCGGCCAATCTGTCCCCTATGTGGTCGACGCGCTCCTCGCGGAGGACATGTTGATCAGAGCCATGGGCGCGCACGGCCTCAAAGGCTCCCATGTGCGTGTGACGGTGGGGACCGCCGAGCAGAACGACCGATTCCTCAAGCTGCTCGAAGAGCTCCTCCTCCCCCGTCCGCCGGGAGTAGGTTCTTGAGCCGGGGCGAGTGGAGGACCCGGTGAGCCCGCATTATCTGGCGTTCGACATCGGCACCAGCGGGGTGAAGGCCGTGGTCGTCGACGCCGACGGCGCGCTGCTGGACAGCTCCTACCGCGGCTACGGCCTGCAGATGGTCGACGGCGACGGTGTCGAACAGGACCTCGACCTGATCATCACGTCCTCGCTCGAGGCCGCCGACGAGTTGTTGAGCCGGGTGACGCGCGACGCCATCAAGGGCGTCAGCGTCACCGCCCAGATGTTCAACCTCGTGGCGGTCGACGAGTCCGGCAAGCCGCTGCTTCCGATGGTCAGCTGGCTCGACCAGCGCTCCGAGGGCGCCGCACGGGCGCTGGCCGAAACCGTCCCGCCCAGTGCGCAATTCACGCGTTTCAGCTCGGTCGTATCCGCCAAGGACATCCTTCCGAAGATCCTCTGGCTACGCGACAACCACGCTCGGCGACACCTGGCTCCTGGCCACCACCGGCTGGGCCCGCGCCTACGAGAGCCCGCCGACGGGACTTTCGGAACTCGCGTCAGCCTACGACCCCGTCCGCGGCCGCACCGTCC
>DATEIG010000514.1:0-5665 GCA_035279185.1 Mycobacterium sp. | reverse complement strand
GCGGCGCCCGGACCTCCGCCGTTGACCGTGACGGCGCCGGTGCCCTACGCGCCGAGCGCGGCGTTGCGGAACCCATTCCCGCCGATCGCCGATTACGCATTCCTGTCCGACTGCGAGAACACCTGCCTCATCTCCTCCGCCGGCTCCGTCGAATGGCTGTGCGTGCCGAGGCCGGACTCTCCGAGCGTGTTCGGCGCGATCCTCGACCGCGGTGCGGGCCATTTCCGGCTCGGGCCCTACGGCGTCTCGGTGCCCGCGGCACGCCGCTACCTGCCGGGCAGCCTGATCCTGGAGACCACCTGGCAGACCCACACCGGGTGGATCATCGTGCGCGACGCGCTGGTGATGGGGCCGTGGCACGACATCGAATCCCGCTCGCGCACGCACCGCCGCACGCCGATGGACTGGGACGCCGAGCACATCCTCCTGCGCACGGTGCGATGTGTGAGCGGCACCGTCGAGTTGGTCTTGAACTGCGAACCGTCGTTCGACTACCACCGGAACAACGCCACCTGGGAGTACTCGGCGCAGGCGTATGGGGAAGCGATCGCGCGTGCGGCCAAGAACCCGGACTCGCATCCGACGCTGCGCATCACCACGAACCTGCGCATCGGTCTGGAGGGGCGCGAGGCGCGCGCACGCACACGCATGAAGGAAGGCGACAACGTCTTCGTCGCGCTGAGCTGGTCGAAGCATCCCTCCCCGCAGACCTACGACGAAGCCGCCGACAAGATGTGGCAGACCAGTGAATGCTGGCGGCAGTGGATCAACGTCGGCGACTTCCCCGACCACCCGTGGCGGTCCTACCTTCAGCGCAGCGCGTTGACGCTGAAGGGCCTGACGTACTCGCCGACCGGTGCGCTGCTGGCAGCGCCGACGACCTCGCTGCCGGAAACTCCTCAGGGCGAACGCAACTGGGACTATCGCTATGCGTGGGTGCGTGACTCGACGTTCGCGCTGTGGGGCCTCTACACCCTCGGACTCGACCGCGAGGCCGACGATTTCTTCGCGTTCATCGCCGACGTGTCAGGCGCGAACAACGGTGAGCGACATCCACTTCAGGTGATGTACGCCGTCGGCGGCGAACGCAGCCTCGTCGAGGAGGAACTCAACCACCTCTCTGGTTACGACAACGCGCGCCCGGTGCGGATCGGCAACGGTGCATACAACCAGATGCAGCACGACATCTGGGGCACGATGCTGGATTCGGTGTACCTGCACACCAAGTCCCGCGAGCAGATCCCCGAGTCACTCTGGCCGGTGCTCAAGCAGCAGGTGGAAGAGGCCATCAAGCACTGGAAGGAACCTGATCGCGGGATCTGGGAGGTGCGCGGCGAGCCGCAACACTTCACGTCGAGCAAGATCATGTGCTGGGTCGCGCTCGACCGCGGTTCCAAGCTCGCCGAGATCGAGGGCGAGCGGTCCTACGCGCAGCAGTGGCGGGCGATCGCCGAGGAGATCAAGGCCGACATCCTCGCCAACGGCGTCGACTCACGCGGGGTGCTCACCCAGCGCTACGGCGACGACGCGCTCGACGCCTCGCTTCTGCTCGCGGTGCTGACCCGGTTCCTGCCGCCCGACGACCCACGGATCCGCGCGACCGTGATGGCGATCGCCGACGAGCTGACCGAAGAGGGCCTGGTGCTGCGGTACCGGGTCGAGGAGACCGACGACGGGCTGTCCGGCGAGGAGGGCACGTTCACGATCTGCTCGTTCTGGCTGGTGTCCGCCCTCGTCGAGATCGGCGAGATCCACCGCGCCAAGCACCTGTGCGAGAGGCTGCTGTCGTTCGCCAGCCCGCTCCATCTCTACGCCGAGGAAATCGAACCGCGGACCGGGCGCCATCTCGGCAACTTCCCGCAGGCGTTCACCCACCTGGCGTTGATCAACGCGGTCGTGCACGTCATCCGCGCCGAGGAGGAGTCCGACAGCTCAGGTGGTTTCCAGCCGGCCAACGCGCCGATGTAGGCGAGGGTCGGCGGCCTGCGCGCGGATGCGCTCGAGCTGGTGTGCCAGCACCGGCTCCCCCGTCGACGCCGCCACGACAGCCCCCACTGAAATCAGCTCGGCCTCACTGAGATAGCGGCGAACGCGGCGCATCACGTCCTGGATTGCACTCACACGATCACGCTAAGGCGGACGGCCGGGTACGCGGCGGCTTGCGATCACCGTGATGCAATCTGCTCGCGCCGAAACCTGTTCAGCGTCACGATCTCCGCGCAGCATGGCTGTCATGAGCTACCGCGCTGAAGCAGATACATCGCGTCGGGTGATCGACGTGGCCGTCGGGATCCTCGTAGGGCTGCGCGGGTGCTCAGAAGGCGAGGCCTTCGAAGAGCTTGTCCGCGTGGTCAATCGGAGCGGCGTGGGCATCGGCAGCATCGCGGGCGGTTTGGTCGCTCTCGCCAGCGGCGCCTCATCGGCCGGTCACGCGGAAGCGTTCACCGCGTGGGGTGAGCTGATCGGACGCGGCAGGCTGGCGCCGGCGGCAGCGTTCTGACGTGCGCGCGCTGCTCGATACCCAACCGGCGGCGCCGTCGTTGACCACGCGGCTGGCGTCGCGGCTGTTGGCCCGCAAGCTCGACAGGATGCTCGCGACAGGGACGCCCGTGCCGCCGGGAAGCGCGCTGCACGTACACGCTCAGCGCATCACGACCATCGCTGAGCGGGAGGCCGTCGCGCGGACATTCCGCCGATGCGTTCGCGACGCGCGCGACGGCGTAGCGCTGTTCTCGAGCCGGCTCGAGCTCGACAGCCGCAACATCCTGGCTGCCGAGGACCTGATCGACACAGTGACGCTGTTGATGCACTCGCCGCGGCCGGTCGACGCGCGCGGGATGGCTCGCCTGCGCCTGCTGTTGACCGACGGGATCGGTCCGCTCTACCGCTACGGACACGGCGATCTCGCGGTTCGACTGCACGGTGCGCTCGCCGCGATGGCGGCGACCTGAAATCGTGCTGATTGTTTCGCTTGTCGTCGCGGCCCTGCAATGGCATAGTCCACGGCTCTGATGAGCATTCACCTGCATTGGTACCTCCCCACGAACGGCGACAGTCGCGAGATCGTCGGCTCCGGCGACGACTCGCATCTGTCCGTCGGCCCCTCGGCGAGCAGGATCAGGCCGCCGACGATCGCCTACCTCGGCGAGATCGCCCGCACCGCCGAACTTCTCGGCTTCGAGGCGGTGCTGACGCCGACGGGCACCTGGTGCGAGGACGCCTGGATCACCACCGCCGCGTTGACACAGGTGACGTCGCGGTTGAAGTTCCTCGTGGCGTTCCGGCCGGGGTTCATCTCACCGACTCTGGCGGCACACCAGGCGGCGACCTTCCAGCGCATCTCCGGAGGTCGGCTGCTGCTGAACATCGTGACGGGCGGGGATCCGGTCGAGCAGGCCCGGTTCGGCGACTACCTCAGCCACGACGAGCGCTATCAGCGCACCGGTGAATTCCTGGCCGTTCTCCGCGGCGTTTCCTCGCAGCCGACCGGGTCGACGTTCGACCTCGACGGCGACTACTACACGATCGCAGGCGCGCGTATCGACCACGGCGACTGGGACCCGCCGCAGATCTTCTTCGGAGGCGCGTCCCCCGCCGCCGAGGAGGTCGCCGCCCAACATGTGGACACCTACCTGGCGTGGGGAGAGACGCCGGCGCAGATCACCGAGCGTCTCGACCGCATCCGCGCCCGCGCCGCGGCACACGGACGCGAATTGCAGTTCGGCATCCGGTTGCACGTCATCAGCCGGGACACGTCCGCTGAGGCGTGGGCGCATGCGGAGCGGCTACTGTCGACGATCAGCGACGAACGGATCGCCTCCGCCCAGAAGGTACTCGCACGCACGGAATCCGTTGGCCAACAACGGATGACGGCCCTGCACTCGGGCCGGACATCCGACCTGGAGATATCCCCCAACCTGTGGGCGGGCTACGGCCTTGTTCGTGGCGGCGCGGGCACCGCGCTGGTGGGCAGCCACACGGAGGTGGCCGACCGCATCGCGGAGTACCACGCGTTGGGCATCGACCATTTCATCCTGTCGGGCCAACCGCACATCGAGGAGGCGTACTGGTTCGCCGAGGGGGCGGGTGCGATCCTCCGTGAACGCGGCCTGATCTGAGGCGCGCTCGCCGCTGTCATCCGTTCTGGCTCCAGAACGGCGGGTCGGTGGTGTTGTGTTTGCGTTCGGCGTGGATGCGGGTTTTGCGTTGGGCGGCTCTGGTTTGTTGTCGCAGTGGCATCTTCTGGGCGCGGGTGGGCGCCGATGGTGTGGGTGTTGGGGGCTCGGATAGCGCTGCGGTGGTGGTGTTCCAGTTGGGGAACAGGGCGCGGCTGCCGGGGTGGGTGAGATGGGTGTGGCCGGTGGGGGCGATCCAGGTCATTGTGCCGTCAGGGGCCAGGGTCACTGACCAGTCGTCGGCCCAGAATGTCTTGAGCAGATGGTGTTTCCGGCAAAAGCAGCCCAGATTCGACGGGTGGGTGGGCCCGATCGGGTAGGGCACCACGTGGTCGATGTCGCAGCGGTGGGCGGGCACCCGACAACCGGGGAACCGGCAGGTCAGATCGCGCGAGCGCACAAATGCTTGCAGTGTCGCCGAGGGGCGGTAGCGCGGTTCGGGCGCGGAATCACATGGCGTCAGCAGCGGTTTGACGGTCGCGCCGCGGGCCAGCAGGTCGGCCAGCAGCGGGGTGGGCAGCGGTGTCCCGGTGTCGGCGAGCACCGCAGTCCCGCGCGGTGTGGGCCGCACCTCGGCAGTGGCGGTGGTGGTGGTTGTTTGGGTGGTGGTGTTCGTCTCGCGGTCGGTGGTGGCCTCGCGGGTGGTGGTGTTTGTGTGGGTGGCGTCGGTGAGGGCGGGCTGGTCGGCGATCACCCAGATGACCGCCGGCGATGACGGCGTCTGGCCCTGTCTGGTCGGGCATGTCGGGTCGGGGCAGCGGCACACGAGCCGGTCGTGGCCCTCGGCCATCGCGGCCAACGCCTCCGAGCGGCGCTCGCCCGCGGTGCGGGGATCGTTGGGGCAGACGGTGGCCGCGATCGCGGCGATCCGCTTTTCCACCAGCGCGCCGTCGGTGGACAACAGCCGCCCGAAGATCGACACCGTGCCGGCCTCGTCCTCGCGGGCGCCGACGGTGACGTCGCGGCTGCGCATGCGCTGCTCAGTGGTGATGACCGCGGCGGGGTCGTGGGCATAGATCAGGGCGTCCAGCGCGGCGGTGAGCCGCTCGTCGGGCATCGGACCCCATGTCGTGGCGCGTTGGGCCAGCGCGGTGTCGATGCGCGCCCAGATGTCGTCGTCGATGATCAGGCGGGTGCGCCAGGTGATCGTCGCGACCACCCGGGCGCTCAACGTGCCGGCGGCGTGCAGCGCGGCCACTGAGGGCAGGTGGTCGCGCAGGGATTCGGCGATGCGCAGCTGGCCGCAGGCCTTGCCGTGGGAGATGTTCATCGCCGCGGCGACTTCGGCGGCGATCGAGGTGAAGCTGTCACACGCCCACTTCTTCTTGACGTCGTCGTCGGGATCAGGATCGGGGTCGGGGATGCGGCGGCGCAACAACTCCCCGATGGCTGAGGTCCGCAACGCGGCGGCGGCGTTCTCGGCGCGGGCAGCCTCGCTGATGGTGGCCACCAACCCCGCCTCATCAAGACCCTCGAACACATGTTCGATT
>DATEIG010000513.1:0-3452 GCA_035279185.1 Mycobacterium sp. | reverse complement strand
TTTCCGCGTCTAGTCACGACTTCTGAGCATAGTCCCGATCGGTGTCCGTCACGCGACGGCCAATGGAAGAGACCCCGGCACCACGGGGGCGGGAAGGTCCGATTCACCCATCAGGTACGCGTCGACCGCGTGGGCGGCGCTTCGTCCCTCTGCGATCGCCCAGACGATCAGCGAGGCGCCGCGGTGCGCGTCGCCGCAGACGAACACTCCAGGGCTGGCCGTCTGCCAGTCCGATCCGCAGGACAAGGTGCCGCGGCCGTTGAGTTGCAGCCCGAGACCGTCGAGCAGCGCCATGTGTTCGACGCCGTCGAAGCCGATCGCGAGCAGGGCGAGGTCGCACGGTATCTCGAGCGTCTCGCCGACGGGCGTGATGTGGCGCCTGCCCTCGGCGTCGCGGGTGACCTTCACTTCGGCGATCTCCATGGCACGTACCCGACCCTGTTCGTCGCCGATGAAGCGCTGCACCGCGACCTCGTATCGGCGTGCTCCGCCTTCGGCGTGCGCGGGCGAGGTGCGAAGGACGAGCGGCCAGGTCGGCCACGGCGTGCGTGACTCGTCGCGGAACTGCGGGGGCTCGGGGTTGTAGTCGAGTTGCGTGACCGAGGCGGCGCCCTGGCGGTGCGCCGTGCCCAGGCAGTCGGCACCGGTGTCGCCGCCGCCGATGATGACGACGTGCTTGCCGCTCGCCGTCAGCGGTGACGGACCGTCCCCTTCGCATTCCCTGTTCGCCGGTACCAGATGGTCCATCGCGAGGTGAACGCCGTCGAGGCTGCGGCCCTCGACACCCGTGTCCCTGCCGCGCAGCGCTCCGACCGCGAGCACCACGGCGTCGTGGCGTTCCCGCAACTGGTCAACCGACAGGTCGATCCCGACTTCGCATTCGGTGACGAAACGTGTTCCCTCCGCGCGCATCTGCGCCAGGCGCTGGTTCAGCGTCGCCTTCTCGAGCTTGTACTCGGGGATCCCGTAGCGCATGAGGCCACCGATCCGGTCGTCCCTCTCGTACACCGTGACACGGTGTCCGGCACGGGTGAGCTGTTGGGCGGCGGCGAGCCCGGCGGGACCCGACCCGACGACGGCGACGCTCTTGCCCGTCGAGATGGCGGCGGGCGCAGGCTCGACGGCGCCCGTCATCCACGCGTGATCGGCGATGGTCTGTTCGATGCGCTTGATGGTGACGCTGCCGCCGGTCTTGTCGTCGCCGATGGACAGCACGCAGGCCGCTTCGCACGGCGCCGGGCACAGGCGCCCGGTGAACTCGGGGAAGTTGTTGGTGGCGTGCAGCCGGTCGCTGGCCGCATCCCACCGTCCCCGTCGCACCAGATCGTTCCATTCCGGGATCAGGTTGCCCAGCGGGCAGCCGGCGGATCCCGAGTGGCAGAACGGGATTCCGCAGTCCATGCATCGCCGCGCCTGCTGGGACACCTCGTGCGCCCGCTCCAGCGGGTCCTGCCGCTCGTACACCTCACGCCAGTCGCCGACCCGCTCGTCGACGGCGCGCTTGGCCGCTTCGACCTTGCCCACCTCGAGAAATCCGTGCGGATCAGCCACGGCTCGCCTCCATGATCGCGCTGTCGACGTCGCGTCCTTCGGCTTCGGCCATCCGGGTCGCGGTCAGCACCCGCTGATAGTCGGTCGGCATGATCTTGGTGAATTGCGCACTGCGTCTTGGCCAGTCGTTGAGCACCGAGGCCGCGACGGTGCTCCCGGTGTAGCGGGCGTGCCGGGCCACCACATCGTGCAGCCAGGCGTAGTCCTCCGGGTCGAGCCGTTGCAGTTCGACCATCTCGGTGTTGACCCTGGCCGGGTCGAGGCCCAATACGTAGGCGATACCGCCCGACATGCCCGCGGCCATGTTCCTGCCGGTGCCGCCGAGCACCACGACCCGTCCGCCGGTCATGTACTCGCAGGCGTGGTCGCCGACGCCCTCGGCAACGGCGACCGCACCGGAGTTGCGCGCGCAGAACCGCTCACCGACGCGTCCGCGCAGGAAGACCTCGCCGGAGGTGGCCCCGTACAGCAGTGTGTTGCCTGCGATCACGTGGTCTTCGGCCAGGAACAGGACGTCCCCGGGCGGCTTGACGATCACGCGTCCGCCCGAGAGACCCTTGCCCACATAGTCGTTCGCGTCGCCGACGAGGTCGATGGTGATCCCCGGCGGAAGGAAGGCGCCGACCGACTGGCCCGCCGAACCGCTGAGTGTGATGTGGATGGTGTCGTCGGGCAGTCCCTGCGCGCCGTACCGCCGGGTCACCTCGGCGCCGAGCATGGTGCCCACCGTCCGGTTGACGTTGCGCACCGGCAACTCCAGCCGTACGGGATGGGCGTCCTCGAGCGCTCCTTCGGCGAGCTGGATCAGCGTCCGATCCAGCGCCTGGTCGAGCGCGTGGTTCTGGTCACGGATCCGGCGCCGGACCGAGTGCCCCGGATCGTGAGCGTTGACCGTCTGGGCGAAGATCGGGGCCAGGTCGAGACCCCGCGCCTTCCAATGGGCGACACCGTCTGCGGTGTCGAGCATCTCCACACGGCCGACCGCCTCGTCGACGGTGCGGAATCCCAGCTCGGCCAGGTGGCGTCGGATGTCCTCGGCGACGAACCGGAAGTACGTCTCCACGAATTCGGGTCTCCCGGTGAACCGCGACCGCAATTCGGGATTCTGAGTGGCGACACCGACGGGGCACGTGTCGAGGTGACACACGCGCATCATGATGCATCCGGACACCACCAGCGGCGCCGTGGCGAACCCGAACTCCTCGGCGCCAAGAAGCATTGCCACGATCACGTCGCGAGCCGTGCGCATCCCGCCGTCGCACTGCACAGTGATCCGGTCGCGCAGGCCGTTGAGCATCAGCGTCTGTTGCGTGTCGGCCAACCCGATCTCCCACGGCGCGCCCGCGTGTTTGAGCGACGTCAGCGGTGCGGCACCGGTACCGCCGTCGTATCCCGAGATCAATACGACGTCGGCATGAGCCTTCGACACACCCGCGGCGACGGTTCCGACGCCGACCGAGCTGACGAGCTTGACGTGGATGCGCGCATCGGAGTTCGCGTTCTTCAGGTCGTGGATCAGCTGCGCGAGATCCTCGATGGAGTAGATGTCATGGTGCGGCGGAGGCGAGATCAGGCCGACGCCCGGCGTCGAGTGGCGGGTCTTGGCGATGTTCGGGTAGACCTTGTAGCCCGGTAACTGGCCGCCCTCCCCCGGTTTGGCCCCTTGCGCCATCTTGATCTGGATATCCGACGCGTTCACCAGATAGTCGCTGGTGACCCCGAAACGGCCGGAGGCGACCTGCTTGACCGCGCTGCGCCTTCGCGGATCGTACAGCCGGTCGGCGTCTTCGCCGCCCTCGCCGGAGTTCGACCGTCCGCCGAGGTTGTTCATCGCGATCGCCATGGTCTCGTGCGCCTCGGCCGAGATGGACCCGTAACTCATTGCGCCGGTGTTGAACCGG
>DATEIG010000512.1:0-2090 GCA_035279185.1 Mycobacterium sp. | reverse complement strand
GTCGACCTGCGCCACCACAGCCGCGCGCGGCTCCTCGTGCACCATGAGCACCTTGCGGGGCTCGCGCAGATACATCGGGAACGTCATCGGGATCTTCGGCAGCCGCACCACCTGCCAGCTGTGCACGGGGAACCGGGACAGCAGCGCGATGCCGTAGGCCGCCGTGCCGGGCTGTTCGCGGCCGGTCGCCGCCATCCACGTCGCCCCTGGTGTGCCCGAGATCGCCGCGACGAACCGATGTGCCACGGCGCCCATGGCCTCGGCGGCGATCGCGGTCAGATCGGCCATCGACGACCGGGGCTGATCGCAGTCGACCTCCTGCAGAGCGAGCACGTCGGCGTCGAGCTGCCGAACGGACTCCTCGAGCCGGCCGAGTTGCACCTCGCCGTCGTGAAGACTTCGTCCGTGCAGGATGTTGAAGGTGGCCATCCGCATGGGTACTAGGTACCCACGATGACGGAGATCGATCTGCGCGACGCGCTCAAGCGCGCGGCCTCTGCGCTCAAGGCGCACGGTCCGGACTTCGCGTTGGCCGGCAGCTACGCGCTGTGGGCGTACGGCGGCCCGGAACCCGTGCACGACGTCGACTTCGTGGTTGCGGAGCCGGACACCGAGACGGCGGCATTGACGCTGGAGAAAGCCGGCTTTCGGATCGAGCGCACGCCGGAGGACTGGCTGTTCAAGGCGTGCGTCGACCAGCAGTTCGTCATCGACGTGCTGCACCAGCTCAACGGGACACCGGTGCGGGCAGAGGACATCGCGAACGCCGAGGAGCTCGACGTGCTCGCGATCCGGATGCCGGTGCTGTCGCCGACATACGTGCTCACCGAGAAGCTGAACTCCCTCAACGAGCACCACTGCGATTTCGCCAAGCTGTTGCCTGCCGTTCGGGCCGTGCGCGAACAGGTGGACTGGGACGAGTTGCGGGTCAGTACCCGCGAAAACGACTTTGCGGTGGCCTTTCTCGTGCTCGCCGACCGGCTCGACCTCACGGTCTGACGCGCCTGACGGTGAGCATGCTCACACCCGGGTACACACCGTCGATGCCCTGGCGTCGCCGATGCGTTGATAACGGTTGGGCCGCAATTCATTTCGGGTCACCGCAGCGAGCCGCCGGCCACGGCGCGCCGCCTGCAGCGATCGCCGCGAGATGCCACAATGGACGAATCATGACGACTGAACACCGCCCACGTGAGGAGCGAACAACGCTCAAAACGTCAGGCGGCACCCGGACCTGGACGGACCCCCTGTCCGTGGGTTTCGAGGCACACCGCCGACTGCTTCTCCTCCGCCTGCGCCTGCGCGGGTCGGCGGCGCGACGCGAACGTCACGGGTTGCTGGCCGCGCGCCGCAACCGGTCGGCGACGGTCGCGACCGCTTCGACGACCTCGGGCGGCTCGAGCACCTCGAAGTCGGCGCCCACCGTCGCGAAGTAGAACACCATCCGCTCCGGGTCGTCCGCACCCGCGGTGACGATGCACGTGTCGGGGCCGTCCGGCTCGATGGTGACCGATGAGGGCGAGAAGTGTTGCGCCACCGCATCTTCGGAGGCGAAGTAGCGGACCCGCGCCACGTGGCGGTACGGCGAAGCGCTGATCGACCGTCGGACGTACGCCGCCGCATCGGGTGCCTCCCGCGGCACGAATGTGCTTCCGCGGGCCAGGACGTCGTGCATCCGGTCCAGTCGCAGGCTTCGCCAGTCCTGGCGGTCACGATCGAACGCCAAGAGATACCAACGCTTTCCCGTCGTCACCAGTTGATAGGGCTCCAACCTGCGGTCGGTGGCATTGCCCGCGCGGTCCACATAGGACGCCGAGACGTGTTCGCGGTCACGGCAGGCGCGGGCCAGCGTCATCAGCACCTCCGGTTCGACGGGCGAGTCGGAGGAATTCCAGGCGAGCGTGACGGTGGCCTCGTGGACAGCCGACACCTGCGACCGCAGCTTCGACGGCATGACCTGATCCAGCTTGCTCAGCGCGCGAAGCGCCGACTCGCCGACGCCCGCGACGCTGCCGCCCGCGGCCAGCCGCAGACAGACCGCCATCGCGACCGCCTCGTCGGGGTCGAGCAGCAGCGGCGGCAGCGCGGCG
>DATEIG010000511.1:0-4983 GCA_035279185.1 Mycobacterium sp. | reverse complement strand
GCACCGTCTACGACCAACCGTCCAACAGCTGTGTTGCGGCGCCGGCGCCGCCACCGCCGCCGCCACCGGCACACGGGTGGAACGGGGACATCACGCCGTACTTCTCGGTCGGCGCGTGCATACCGATTCCGGTACCGTTCGCACCGTCGATTTGCGCGAGCATCTGACGGGGCCTTCACATCCGTCAAATTTTGCTCATGGCCTAGCGCGTCTTCGCTGTCTGTGCCACCATGGCGGTAATTCCTGCCGTTTGTCGGTGCAGGTACACAGATAAAGGACACGCTATGAATTCACAGCGTCGTTTGCCTCAACGCCTCGCGCTGGTTGCCGGGCTCGGTGCGGTTGCCGCGATGGGCATGATCACCGCAGGTTGCGCGAAGGAGGAGGAGAAGGCTCCCGAGACGTCGACCACCACGACCACCACGACGACGACGTCTCCGGCGGCCCCCGTCTCGCCGACCGAGAAGGCGCCCCGTATCGATCCGAACGCGCCGAACCAGTTCACGCCGCCGATTGTCGCGCCGCCGCCTTCCCAGGCCCAGCCCGGTGAACACGGTCGGCACGTGACGAACGGCTCGTAGAAGCCGTCATCGAAATGCGACGCCGCCTTTCGGCGGTCATCGCAGCGTCGGCAGTTGTTGCCGCGTCGGGGTTGAGCGCCGGGTGTGCGCCCGTGAACTCGGCGGCGATCAAGGGTCCGTTCGGTGCGCTGCTTGCCGGCTCGACGGACCTGGGACCGTCACGCAGCGGTGACGCGCAACTCACCGTCGCACTGCCCGGCACGGCTTCGCCCGACGAGTTGAGGCGATGGGCCGACGCGCACGGGCTCCGGGTGCGATGGCGGCCCGGCGACGGATGGGCGATCGTCGAGGGCGCCGCGCGGGACATCGGGCACGCGTTCGATGTCCCGGTGAACGACTACCGCGGCCGAAAGGGCCAGCTGTTCTACGCCTCACCCGAACAGCCGGACGTTCCCGCGGACCTCGACGAAAGCGTCGACGGTGTCGGCCGGATCATGGGCTACACGCCCCACCACACGAAGCGGCCGGACATCGCACTCGACGTCCCGAAGGGCGGCCTGCGCCCGGAGGGATTGTTGGACGCGTACAACGCCACTCCGTTGGTGAAGGAGGGGCACACCGGCGAGGGCGAGACGATCGTGTTCTTCGCGTTCGACGCCTTCACCCAGGCGGATCTGGACATGTTCGCCGACACGTCAGGTCTGCCGCGCTTCGCGCCTGTGGTGGTCGGTGGCCTGCCGGATGCGGAGCACGGCGAAACGACCATGGATCTTCAAGTGGCGCATGCCATTGCGCCGGACGCACGTCTCGTCGTCGTCAATGCCCGGTCGACGTTGGAGGGTGACGGAGCATACGAGAAGATCGGCCGGATGTTCGAAGACGCCGATCGACAGTTCCCCGGTGCCATCTGGAGTCTGTCGATCGGTTGGGCCTGCGACGAGTTCGTCAGCGCCGTCGACCTCGAGCCTGTCGAGGCGGCGCTGGCGCGGGCGCAGTCACATGGCACCAGCGCCTTCGACGCGACGGGCGACAACGCGGGCCTCGAGTGTAAGGGCGCCGACGAGTGGTCGGCGCCACCGAATGCGAATGACGTTGGTCTGGACGCGATCTCGTCACTGCCGCGGATGACTGCGGTAGGTGCCACCACGCTGTCGACCGGGCCGCGCGGTCAGTGGCTCGCCGAGTATCCATGGATCGATTCACCGCTGTCGCAGGGGACGAGCGGCGGCGTGTCAGCGCTTTTCGATCGGCCGGCGTGGCAGAAGAAGCTGTCGGTGACCCGTGACACCAACGGGCGCAGGCTCTCGCCGGATGTTGCGGCCGTCGGCGACCCGCTCACCGGGGTGCGGTTCATCTACAGCGGAAACGAGTACGTCGGCGCGGGCACCTCGCAGGCCGCGCCCATCTGGGCGGCGCTGACCGTCCTCATGAACCAGTACGTCAAGGCTCACGGCGGCAGGCCGCTCGGGAACATCAACCCGCTGCTGTATCGGGTGGCCGCGGGCGCAGACCTGCCCGGGTTCCGCGACATCCATCAGGGCGGCAACGCCGTCGACATGTCTCAACCCGGGTATGACCTCGTCATCGGACTCGGCAGCCCGAACACGTACAACCTCGCCAAGAACCTTCTCGAGATTCAGTCCCGGGTAACCCCCGAATGACACCAACGCCCCGTCGCCGGCGCGACAGCCTCCAGATGAACGAGTATGCGCTGGCGCCGGAGGAACAGGTGCTGCACGTCTCGGTGGCCAGCACGCTCTTTCCCCATCTACCGCTGCGGTCCCGCAACGTCTTCCGCACCGGGCTGGCGGTTCTCGTCCTGCTCGTGATCCTCCTCGCGCTGCTGCGTTGGCAGGCGCCGATGATCGCCGCCTGCGCCCTCGGGATTCCGCTGCTGTTTCTGCTCTATCTGTACGAAGCGAACCTCCACCGCGACGTGGCGCTGACGAAGCTGGTGGCGACCGCGCTGCTGGGCATGGGCCTCGGATTCGGCTGGGCGCTGACGACGGGGTCGTTGGTCGCCGGCTTCTACGACGTGTCGCTGGCCGACGCGGAGTCACGGCGGCTTGCGGTTGTCGTGGGCATCGCGGTTCCGGTCGGCGGCGCGCTGCTGATGTTGGTGCCCGCGGTGGTCATGCGCTTCGTTCGGCGCGACGGGAGAACGCTCGACGGGTTCGTCATCGGTGCGCTCGGGGCGATCGGTTTCACCGCGACCGCAACCTTGACCAGGCTGGCACCGCAGTTCGCGACCGGCGTGACGGCGACCGACCGAACTGCCCATGCGCTCCTGGTGCAGGCCGCGGTGCAAGGTTTCGCCGTGCCGCTGACGGCGGCTGCGGTGGGCGGGTTGGTCGGTGCGGCACTGTGGCTGGGGCGACCGACCGTTGTGGCGGCGAGTGTGGGAACCGCCGTGTTCCTGTATGCGGCGCTCGGAGCGATGGAAGTCGCGCCGTTGCTCGAGGGCCTCCATCTCGGTGCGCATCTGATGATCGCGGTGCTCGCACTGCTCGCGCTGCGAGTCGGCTTGCAGCACATCCTTCTTCGCGCTGATGGGGGAGGTGCCTCCGGCATCGGAGCGGCGGGCCGAACCACTCACAGCGGATTGCTCTCGCGCCTGGGCGCTGCCGTCGCCGTGGTGCTCGCCGCGGGCGTCACCGTGTCGGCGCTGGCGACGCCGGAGCGACCGCGCTACACGTGTCCGCCCGATTGCGGTCGGCCCCCCATCGGCGTACCGATCGACATCAATCCGCGGTTCGTCTCGGAGGACGGTGAGTTCTCGGTGCAGTACCCGTCGCCGGGATCGTTGTACAAGGTGACGCTGTACTCGGACTGGGTCTCGCTGGAGTATCTGGGCGGCGACACCGGGACGCTGGACCTGTGGGGTGAGCTCGCCGAGAAGCGCACCGCCAAGGAGGTGATCGAGACGATGATCGCCGAGTACTACCCGGGCGCCACGCTCGCCTACGAGATCCCGAACGCGATGGTGGGATACGAGCCCGGCTACGGCGGCGTGTACGACGACTACCCGCAGGACTCCAGCGGAGTCTTCACCCGGCTGCGGCTGGTGGCGCTCGCGGCGGTGAAGGACGGCTACGCGCTGGTTGCCACTGCCGTCGGTCCGTACCACGAGTTCACCCCGGAGTTCGGCACCGGTCATCCGTCAGGTGTCAACCTCGCCCTCGCCCTCGATATGGGCAAGTACGTCAACAGCTTTCGCTGGCGGCCGTCGACCTCAAGCTGAGACAGCCGAGGCGGCGGTGAACCTCACGGGCATGGAATGAATGCCGTTCATCAAGTTCGATCGAACACGCTCGACGGGACCCGCGAGCTCGAGATCCTTCATACGGGCCAGCACTTCGGGAATGAGAGCGCTCGCTTCGACGCGGGCCAGGTTGGCCCCGAGGCAGAAGTGGGTACCGCCGCCGCCGAAGGCGAGGTGCGGGTTCGGGGCGCGGCCGATGTCGAGGCGGTCGGGATCGTCGAAATGGTTCTCGTCGCGGTTCGCCGACGGATAGAACATCGCCGCACGGTCACCGGCCTTGACACCGACGCCGCGCAGTTCGGTGTCCCGGGTGGCCGTGCGGACGAACACGGTCACCGGGGTGGTGAACCGCAGCAGTTCCTCGATCGCGGTCGGCAGCAGTGACGGGTCCGCCGCGAGACGCTCCCGTTCGTCGGGATGGTCCATCAGCGCGAGCGTGCCCGACGCGACGAGGTTTCGGGTGGTGTCACCGCCTGCGTTGATGAGGAGCAGGAAGAACATGTTGAACTCGAGGTCGGTGAGGCGTTCACCGTCGACCTCGGCCTCCAGCAGGGCGGTCGCGATGTCGTCGCCCGGCGCGGCGCGCTTCCGCGCGGCGAGCTCCGTGCCGTAGGCGAACATCTGCATCTGCGCATCGATGACGTGGGTGCCATCGGCATCGCCGACAGCGCCGGAGTTCATGATCTCGGTCAGCTCGTAGAGCCGGCGGCCGTCCTCGAGCGGTATGCCGAGGAGTTCGGCGATGACATAGGACGGCAGTGCGCCCGCGACGTCGTTGACGAAGTCGCACTCGCCGCGCTCGGCGACCTCGTCGACGATCTGGTGCGCCATGTCCGCGACGTGATCGGCCAGGCGCGCGACGCGGCGCGGGGTGAAGCCCTTGCTCACGAGGTGGCGGAGCTTGGTGTGGCGAGGCGGGTCCATCGTCAACATCATCAGCGCCAGCTGGAACTCGTCGGCAGGGCTGGGCACGTCGAAGAAGACGCCTGCGGTCTGCGAGGACCACGTGGCGCTGTCCCTGGAGACGGCGAGGATCTCGTCGTATCCCGTCAGCGCCAGGAATCCGGGCCCGTCCTTGTAGGGGTGCCACGCGACCGGCGCGCGGCACCGAAGCTCGCGGAAGGCGTCGAACGGCATGCCGTGGAGGTAGGTGTCCGGGTCGGCGAGGTCGGCACCGCCGATGGAGATGGCGTCATGGGC
>DATEIG010000510.1:0-5990 GCA_035279185.1 Mycobacterium sp. | reverse complement strand
CCGCGGGGGTACCCCTTTGATAGGCGCTGTCGAAGACGCTCCCGTCGCGGCCGTTGACGCCCTCGTAGCAGACGGACACCCGCGCGGTGGGTGCGACGACCGGTCCGTCGCCCGCCCTCAGGGTGTGCACCACGGTCTCGGCGACGCTGAATGGTGCGCTCACCGCAACCGACGGCGCGGTCGTGTCCGTCGAACCGATCACCGCAACCGAACCCGTCGTCCCCTCCGATGTCCATTCAGGCGTGCCGCCGGCGGCGGGCGGCGTCGACGGGCAGACGCCCGCCGCATTGGCCGGGGCGGCAGCGAACATCGTGATGGCGGATGCGGCACAGGCGGCGTGGGCAGCGGCGGTGAGTGCGATTTTCACGGTGGCCACGCTACAACGTCACGCCGATGCACGATCCGGCGCTCACACCCCGCGCTCGACGGGTAGCAGTCCGCGGTCGACGGCCGCAACGAGCGCGGCATGGTCGGCCTCGGTCTGATCGGCGTAGCGGCGCGCGAATTTGCACAACGCCTTGTCGACCTTGGCGGAGTTCCCCATGTAGCCGGCGATCATCGATGCGCCGCTGGTCCTCGCATGTCCCTTGGCGAGAAGCTGACCCACGACGCCTGCGTAGTCGACGAGCGCGGCGGCATCGATGGCGTCAAGGGGTATGCGCCCCTTCATGTTCCGGAACTGCCGCACGTAGTACTGCAGGCCGTCCATGGTGGCCCACCCCAACAGCGGGTCACTGACGGTCTGAAGCGACTGCTGATATTCCACGACGCGCTGGCCCTGATGAGCGTGCCACGCCGATTCACCGTGCACGTACCGGGCGAGCACCGATCGGCGGGCCTGCTTCAGCTGCAGAAAAACGACGTCGTCTTCCGATGACCCTTCCAGCAGTGCGACATACGCGCGCAGGCCGACACTGCCCACCCCGACGACCTTGTGCGCCACGTCGACCAACGTGTAGCCGCCGAGTACGCGACGCCAGTAGGGAGGGAGCGTCTCCAGATACTCGTCGAGCGCCTCCGCCAACAACTCCTCTTCGCGAGCGGGCAGGCGGGTGATCAGAGGCGGTTCCTCCACGATCCTTCGCTCGCCGTCCACCTCGTGGGTGAAGCGCGGAAGCGCGCGGTCACCGGTGCGGTGGCGCGCCCGCTTCGCCGACCGGACCACTTCCTCGTTCAGCGGGCCCGCCGTCTCGGCCGCCAGTCGGTCGACGTCCAGCCGAACGAAAGACCTTGTGAACAACGGTAAGTCGGCCAGCCGGCGTAGTTCGTGGCGGTAGGAGGAGACACACGACCGCACCGCGTCGCCGCAGTGCTCCTCCGAGGTCCCGTTGTGACGTCCGGCGACCCAGATACTGGCCGCCAGGCGACGCAGGTCCCACTCCCAGCCGCCGGGGTGGGCCTCGTCGAAGTCGTTGAGGTCGATCACGAGATCGCGCTCGGGCGAGGCGTAGAACCCGAAATTGCCGAAATGCGAGTCCCCGCACACGACGGGCGTGATCCCCGTCGCCGGCAGATGTGCGACGTCTTCGGCCATCACCACAGCCGTTCCGCGCAGAAAGCCGTACGGCGAGTCCACCATGCGGCCGACCCGGATGGGAACCAGTCGTTCGACCCGGCCCTGATGGTTCAAGTTGATGAGGTCGACCGGGTCGGGCCGGTCCGACGGAGGCGTCCAGTCGGCCAGGGATTTGCGCGGCACCTTCTTCCGCAGACTCTTGCCGAGGGCGTAGCGCTCGGCCCGGGTCACAGGCCGCTGGCGCAACGACCGGTAGGCCGCGCCGTCGGCCTCGGGCAACACCGTGTGCGTCCCGGACGCTGAGTTGCCGTCCATGTCAGCTTGTCACCCCCCTTCGGCTGAACAGTCCGAGTATGCCCCCGACCCGTGAGCAGAATGCGCAATACCTCCATATCGCTGCTTGTGCGGCTTGCGCGCACAAGCGAGCCACGGCCATGACGACGCCACTACCTTTGCGGCAATCGATCACGATGCGACGCCACGAAGGAGAGACCGATGCGCACCACGCTCAGCCACACGCAACCGTGGGCCGGTCACCGTCGCGGCTCGGTCGAGTACCGCCGTCTGCTGGCGGCGCTGTTCTGTGCGGGTATCGCCACCTTCGCCCAGGTCTACTCACCGCAAGGAGTGCTTCCGCAGATCTCCGCCGACCTGGGGGTGCCGGCGGCCAGTGCGGCACTCATGGTGTCGGCCTGCACGATCGGCCTGGCGATCGGAGTCATCCCCTGGTCGATGATCGCTGACCGCATCGGCCGCGTGAAGGCCATGTCCGTCTCGGTCATCACGTCAAGCACCCTCGGTCTGCTGGCCCCCTTCACGCCGAACTATGAGCTTCTCCTCGCCGGGCGACTGATCGAAGGAGTCCTGCTCGCAGGGGTGCCCGCCATCGCGATCGCCTACCTCACCGAGGAGATCGCTTCCGAGCATGCAGCGCGCGCAGCAGGCACGTTCGTCTCAGGAACCAGCGTCGGCGGACTGCTCGGCCGCGTGGTCGCCGGGCCCATCACCGACATCGCCACGTGGCGGATCGGCATGTTCATCGTCGCCGTGCTCTGCGCCGCCGCTGCCGCGGGCTTCGTCAAGCTCGCTCCGCGGTCACGCGGATTCACACCGTCGGACGGGCAGAGCGCCAACCCGGAAGGCAGCCTCGCCCAACGCCTCTCGACCAACCTGCGGTCTCCGCGCCAGCTGGCGCTTTTCGCCCAGGGCTTCCTGCTCATGGGCGGGTTCGTGGCGATCTACAACTACCTGGCATTCCGGCTGACCGCTGCGCCCTACCACCTGCCGGTGACCGTGGTCAGCCTGATCTTCTTCGCCTACCTCGCAGGTACCTGTGCCTCGACGTTCGCAGGCGCCATGGCAACCCGCTTCGGCCGCAAGGCGGTTCTGTTGACATCGATCGCCGTCATGATCACCGGGGTGCTGATCACGTTGGCCGCCAACGTCCTGCTGATCCTGGTGGGCCTCACCGTCTGCACCGTCGGCTTCTTCGGAGCCCATGCAATCGCCACCGGCTGGGCCGGTCGCGCGGCCACCGTCGGCAAGGCGCAGGCCTCCTCGCTGTACAACCTGTTCTACTACGCCGGATCGAGCATCATCGGCTGGTTCGGCGGCATCGCGCTGGCGCATGCCGGGTGGACCGGCGTGGCGATGACGGTGCTCGTCCTCGCCGGTATCGCGGCGGTCGCGGCAGCATTCGCCCTCCCCCGCAACTGAATCCGACACCTACCCGATCCGTGCCATGAAGGAGTCACCACAATGAACGTTACGTCGAAGCCCGCCGACGGGTTCAGCCTCGAGGTGATGGCCGCCTACGAGAACTGGGACTACTCGAGCCTGCCCACGGAGGTGGTCGAGCGCATCAAACTCTTCGTGCTCGACACCCTCGGCGTGATCGGCGCCGCCGCCGACGCCCCGGGCATCGGTGAGGTGAACCGCCTTCTCGTCGGCTGGGAAGGCGCTGGGCCCTCGACGATGCTCATCGGCAAGGGACGCGTAGCGCCGCCGACAGCCGCACTCGCCAACGGCGCAGCGGCCCATGCGCTGGATTTCGACGACAACCACGACCCGGGCCGCGTGCACTGCTACGCCGTCGTCCTGCCCGCGGCATTGGCCGCCGCCGAGGCGCGGGGCGGCGTCAGTGGCCGCGACTTCATCGCCGCGCTCGCGACCGGCGTGGAACTGCAGGCCCGCCTCGGGCTCGCCGCACCCAACAGCATGTCCAAGGGGTGGCATCCGACCACCGTCATGGGCTCGCTCGGCGCCGCGGCCGCCGCCGCACGAGTGCTCGATCTGCGCGCAGGCCAGTTCTCCGACGCCGTCGCCCTCGCCTATCACCAGGCGTCCGGCACGCGTCAGGCCCTCAACGACGGCGTTCTCGCCAAGCGACTGGGAGCAGGTTTCGCGTCCCGGAACGGCACGGCCGCCGCGTTTCTCGCGCAGGCCGGGCTGACCGGGCCGACGCGGTTCCTCGAAGGTGAGGCGGGACTGTTCCAGCTCTACGAGCGTGGCGAGGTCCTACCCGACGCGCTTCTGCGCGATCTCGGCACCACGTGGGAGATCATGACACACAGCATGAAGCCCTACCCCTGCTGCCGATGCACTCACAATGCGATCGCCATCGGTCGGGCGCTGCACCGAGAAGGTTTGAGCGCAAACGACATCGAGAGCGTCGTCATCGGCATGAGCGAGGTGAACAACAAGGTTGTCGGCGAGCCCTATGACGTGGGGCGGGACTCGACCATTCATGCCCAGTTCAACGCCGGCTACTGCTTCGCGACGGCGCTCGTCCATGGCCGCGTCGACGTAGCGACGTTTCAGCGGCCGCAGATCTCGGATCCCGCCGTCAGCGCCCTCGCCGCGCGGACCAGCGTGGTGGTCGACGACGAGATCGACGCCGGGGCCATGTCGCCGACCCGGGTGACGGTCATCTGCACAGACGGTCGTCGGATCGAACGCTTCCTCGAATTCATGGAGGGCAGCCCCGAGCAGCCGATGACCGACGGCGAAGCGCTTGCCAAGTTCTCGAGCTGCCTCTCAACGGGATTGGGAGCCGGGCGGGCGGCGATCGACGATCTCGCGGGCAAAGTTCTCGACCTGGAGAACTGCGCCGATATCACCGATATCGTCGCTGGCTTTCCCCTCCCGAGCCACTGACCCAAACACCGTTGCTCGGCAAGCTGATTCGGCTTGCCGGGCATCACTCTGTTCACGACCCTTCGCCGGAGAGGCGCGTTGAGCACAATGCGCAAAACTGGGATTTTGCGTGGTTCGTCAGCTTGTGAGCACAAGCGGGCCTTCTCGGGCGCACACCCGTAATTTCGGTTCTGCAAGCACCACCGAAGAACACCAAACACTTACTCACACAGGAGAACTGAAATGACCATCACAACCGACCAGATCACCACCGAAGTCCAGAACGCGCCGGCGCTGTCCGGCCGGCCGATCGCGGTCCTGCACCAGGCGGTGACTCCCCCGTCGCTCAACGGCGCTGTCAAGCCCTCCAACCCCTTCGGGTACCGGGATTCGTCAGCCGACATCGCCAATGCGCTGGCGCAGGCCGGCTGCGACGTGCTGACCCCGGCGGCCAACCCGCGCCCCGACGTCGACGCGGACTGGACCTACCCGGACACCCTCGAGGGCATCACCCAGGCCGTCGCCGACGGCGCTGAGATCCTCTGGGCCAACACCAGCCTGTTCGATGAGCACCCGATGGCCAACTTCGGGTCCAACACCGGGCTGTACGTCGTCGGCCAGCCGCTGGACGTCGTCGAGAAGTACGAGGACAAGGACGTGTGCCAGGCCGCCATCGAGGCCATCGGCGTCCCGGTGCCCGTGCAGGCGCTCGTCAACGTGGAGGCCGGACCGGCGAAAGATCAGATCGAGGCGGCGGTTTCGCAGAACGGGCTGACCTTCCCGGTCATCGTGAAGCCCGTCCGTGGCCGCGGCAGCGCAGGCGTCAAGGTCGTCGACTCCGTCGAGGAGGCAACAGAGCACATCGAGTCGCATGTCGGGCCGAAGTTCGGCAACAAGTTCCTCATCGAGGAGTACCTGTCGGGCCGCGAGTTGGCCGTGACCGTCATGCCGCCGGGCACCTACGAGACTGCTGACGGGATGCACACCGAAGCCACCCATTTCGCGCTTCCGGCGATCGAGCGGACCGGCCATCACGGCGGTGTGATGCCGTTCAGCGGAGTGGTGCCGATCCAGTCGAACAGCAAGCCCGCCGGTGACGATGCTGCGCTCCGCGAGTTCGCGACGCATGCGGTTCGGGTCGCGCAACTGCTGAAGGCCACCGCCCCGATCCGGATCGATTGCCGGGCCGACGCCAACGGTGTCATCAAGGCCATCGACATCAACATGAAGCCCAGCATGACGGGCCCCGGCCGGCCCGGTCGCGAGCAGATGATCAACCTGTCGGCCATGGCTGCAGGCGAGATCGGCTGGGACTACACCGAGATGCTGGCGGCGATCG
>DATEIG010000509.1:0-7787 GCA_035279185.1 Mycobacterium sp. | reverse complement strand
CAGCACTGCGGGCACGAGGAAGGCCGGGCGAAGGTACTTGCTCCTCGGGGCCTTCTGGGCCCGATGCGCCTCGTGCCTGCCGCCGCCTCGCGGGCTGGTGACGATCGGCACTGACGTCGCGGTGCGGTCGTTGTCGGCCTCCGCCTCGAGCCCCAGTCGGTGGCCCAGCGCCCGAGCGAAGTCCAGGCAGCTGTTGAACCGGTCCTTCGGATCCTTCGACAGGGCTTTCTGAAGCACCGGATCGAGCGCCGACAACTCGGGCCGCTTGTCCGCCAGTGCGGGCGGCGACGCCGTGAGGTGCTGGCTGATGACCACCGTCGGGTTCGAGTGCTGAAACGGCGGCGAGCCGGCCAGCAGGTGGTACGCGGTCGCGGCAAGCGCGTACTGGTCCGCGCGGCCGTCGAGATCCTCGCCCATGAGCTGTTCCGGCGCGGCGTAGAAGACGGTGCCGACGGTCATGTTCGTGGCGGTGAGATTGTTGGAGTCGTCGATCCGCCGGGCAATACCGAAGTCGCCCAACAGAACTCGTTGTTCACCGTCCGACGGGTCGGTCAGCATGATGTTCGCCGGTTTGACGTCGCGATGCAGCAGACCCCGCTGATGCGCATAGTCGAGCGCTTCGGCGACACCGGTGATGATGGCGAGGACCTCGTCCTTCGGCATGCCTTTCGGGTAGCGGGCCCGCAGCACCTCGGCGGCGTCCGTGCCGTCGACGTAGTCCATGGAGATCCAGATCTGGCCGTCGACGTCGCCGCGGTCGTGCACGCCCACGATGTGCGGGTGCCACAGCGTTGCGGCGAGATCGGCCTCCCGATCGAAGCGCTGGCGGTACTCGTTGTCGGCGCAGACGTCGTTGCGCAGCACCTTCAACGCATCGCGCCGCGGCAGGCGCGGGTGGTCGGCGAGGTAGACGTCACCCATGCCTCCGGAGCCCAGAAGCCGCACGATGGTGTAGTCAGCGAAGGTCTGACCAGCGGCCAATGGCATGGCCGAATAGTACAGACGGGCTACAAATCCAGGACGAGACGCTCCCCGTTGGCCGCCCGCGAAATGCAGATGAGCATCATGTGATCGGCGCGCTCCGGTTCGGTCAGCAGGGTGTCGCGGTGGTCGACCGCACCGGAGATCACGCGCGTCCGGCAGGTACCGCAGAACCCCTGCTGGCACGAGTACGACGCCGCCACGTTCTCGCGGCGCAGCGCGGTCAACAGCGTCTCGTCCGCGCCGACGACGATGTCGCGGCCCAGGGACGGGATTGACACCGTGAACCGCCGGCCGTCGACGACCGGTGGCGCGGCGAAGCGCTCGAAGTGAAGTTCGACGTCGTCGCGTCCCACCAACGCGGCACGGATACCGGTCAGCATCGGGGCGGGCCCGCAGGCGTAGACGGTGGTGCCGTCGGGACAGTCACCGAGGAGTTCGGTGGCGGCAGGCACCCCGCTGACGTCGTCGGTGCGCACCTCGACCCGGTCGCCGAAACGGTTCACCTCGTCGATGAACGGCAGGCTGTCGCGGCTTCGGCCCGCGTACACCATCGACCAGTCGACGCCGAGGCGCTCGGCGAGGGCGAGCATCGGAAGAATCGGCGTGATGCCGATGCCGCCCGCGACGAAGCGGAACCGTCGGGCGGGGGAGCCGTAGCCCGGCACGGTCAGCGGGAACGCGTTTCGCGGGCCGTGGGTGGCGACGGTGTCGCCGATCGTCAGTGCGTGCATCTCGACCGAACCACCGCCACCGTCTGGAATGCACCGCACCGCAACGCGATACGAGCCGGCGTCGGTGGGGTCGCCGCACAGCGAGTACTGCCGCAGGAGACCGCTCGGCAGGTGCACGTCGATGTGGGCGCCGGGATGCCAACGCGGCAGCGGTGCACCGTCGGCCGCGTCGAACGTCAGCGCGACCACGTTCTCGTCGTGCGCCACCACCTGCCTGTCGGCGACGCGCAGCAGGCGGGTCCGGTCGACCTCATCAGGCGGCCGCACCTTCCTGGCCGCGCCCGACAGCGCCTCCATACCCGCGATCGCCGCACCCGCCATACCGACAACGATGTCGCGGCGCTGCCTTCGGAACGGGTTGGCAGGCAGTGCCCGATAGCGCTCGCGCAGGCCCATCAATGGTGCGCGGCCCGCGCCGCGGGAGACGTCGCGAGGTAGGCCACGGCCTGAGCGGTCGAGCCCATGTCCTCCGGGGAGTAGGAGGGTCGGAAGTAGGTCAGCGTGTTGGCGCCGAACAGCGTGCGGAATTCCGGCAGCAGGCCCAGCTTGGAATCGGCCATCCGCAGCCGCTGCATCGTCCACCAGCCGATGTCGTTGCCCGGGTCGGACTTGAGCAGATACCACGTCCCCCGCTGGAAGAAGTAGAAGATCGCGGTGGCTGCCACCGCCATCGCCCTGATCCGGTCGGGATAGCTGTCGTGGAAGTAGACCGCGACGTCGTGGGCGACGCTGCGATGCTCGACTTCCTCGCTGCCGTGCCACCGGAACAGGTCGACCATCGTCGGGTGCGCGCCGTGCTCGTCCCAGCTGGAGTTCAACGCGAAGTCGCCGAGAACCGCGGTGTAGTGCTCGATCGCCGCGATCAGCCAGAGCCGTTCGCACAGGTTGCTCAGCCGGCGCTGCGGGTCGCTGAACGGCTTCGGCGCGAGCACCTTTTTGAACATGTACTCGACCGCTTCGAGGACGGGCGCCGGGTCGAGGCCGTTGCCGATGAGGAACTCGCGGATGACGTCCTCGTGGGCCGCGGCGTGGGTGGCCTCCTGACCGCTGAAACCGCGAATGTCGTCGGCGAGCTTGGGATCGCGCACCATCGGCAGCGCCTCGTCGAGCGCCTCGACGAACCAGTGCTCGGCGGCGGGCAGCACCACGTTGAACAGGTTGATCATCGAGGATGCGACGGGGTGGCCGGGGATCCACTCCAACGGGATGTCCGACAGATCGAAAGCCACCTTGCGCGCCTGTATCTGGACCGGTCCGGGGTCGATCTCACGGGTGAATCGGCGTGGACGCAGCATCGCGGTTACCTCCCCAAGCTGTGTGCAGGGGTGAGTCTACGGCCAGTAAGTGGGAACGCAGGTTTCGGATAATTGCGCAGTGTCAATATGACTGTTCATGGCGGGGTTCGGCGATGTTCTCGAGTGGGCGAAACACCAGGTCGGTGCGCGGGTTCCAAAGGCCGACCTCGATCAGCGCGACCCGGACTACATCCGCGAGCAGCTGCCCGGGCTGTGGCTGCTGGCGTCCCTGTACTTCCGCGCCGACGTCCGCGGGCTCGATCGCATCCCGAAAGACGGGCCGGTGCTGCTCGTCGGCAACCACAGCGGCGGGAACCTCCCGCCCGACACGTTCGTCTTCACGCTGGCGTTCTGCTCGTACTTCGGTGTCGAGCGGCCGTTCTACCAGCTGGCGCACAACCTCGTCGTCTCGATGCCGGGGCTGGGCTCGCTGCGGAAGTTCGGCACCGTGGCCGCCAACCACGACAACGCCACGCTGGCGTTGAAGTCCGGGGCCGCGCTGCTGGTGTACCCGGGCGGCGACTACGAGGTGTTCCGGCCGTCGTGGAAGCGCCACGAAGTGGACTTCGGCGGCCGCAAAGGCTATGTGAAACTCGCCCGCGAGGCGGGGGTGCCGATCGTGCCGATCTCCAGCGTGGGTGGCCAGGAGGCGGCACTGTTTCTCGACCGGGGGCAGTGGCTGGCCAAGCTGCTCATGGTCGACAAGACGGCCCGATTGAAGAGCGTGCCCATCCTGCTCGCACCGCCGTGGGGGTTGGCCGTGAGCGACATGGTGCCGCGGTTGCCGCTGCCGACGAAGATCGCGATCGAGGTGCAGGATCCGATCGATGCGTCCGAGATCGCCGACAGCGACGACGACGCGATCAACGACAAGGTGCTGGCAAGCCTGCAGGGCGGGGTGGACAGGCTGGCCGCCGAACGACGCTTCCCGATCATCGGTTAAGGAACGCAATGAGACTGCAACGGCGAGTGGAGATCCAGGCCAGCCGCGACGCGGTGTGGAAGCGGGTGAGCGACCCCGCGTGCTATCCGGACTTCATGGCCAACCTCGAGCGGTGGGACCCGATGACCGAGGGTCCCGTGCGGGTCGGCTCGAGGTTCACCGGGCACTGGAAGATCGGCTCGGTTCCGGTGGGCGGGGTGATCGAGGTCGTCGAGTTCGACGAGGCGCGCGACCTCGCGTGGACCGGGATCACCGGGGTCACCCAGCGTGGACGGTTCCGGTTACGGGACTGTTCCGACGGCCGGACCAAGGTGAGTTTCCGGATGTCGTACGAGGCGCCGGGCGGCGTGCTGGGCCTGGTCGCCGACTGGGTGGCGGCGCGTCAGGTCGGCAGAACGATGACGCAGACTCTGGAGAACCTGCGACAGCTCAGCGAGAACTAGCTAGCCCAGCGGCGGCGCAGGCGCGGGCGCCGCGGCCCCGGGAGCGATGGGAACCTGCTCCGGCCGCAGCGTGTTGCCACCGACCGCGCCCGGTGCGCTACCGGTGCCGAGGGCACCCGACTCGGCCATCTCCTGCGCGGCCTCCTCGGTGCAGTCCAGGTTCAGCAGCATCCTGCTCTGGCCGCCCATTTTCTGGCTGCTCACCATGCACTGCGCCTGGGGCAGCGCGCTACCCACCGCGCCGCCGAAGCCGGTCTGCAGACCCATGCCGTGCAGGATCTTGACGGCCTTGTAATAGGGCTCGCCGATCACGTTCATCTGGTTCGGGTTCACCGGGTCGGCGCCTGCGGTTCCGGCGCTCAGCAGGCCGACCGTGCCCGCGGCTACCGCGGTTGCGCCCAGGATGACGAGCTTTCTCACGTGACCTCTCCCTACGTCGGTGCGTTGCGAACATATCGCAGCCGTGACAAATGTGAAACCGGTGAAGAAGGGCTCAGCGTTACACCGGGGTGTTCACCGCCGCGCGCAGCGCCTCGCAGAGGGCAGCCGCGCGGGGGTCGGCGAAGACCTCTTCCAGGAGCAACCGGCGGCCGTCCGGGCCGCCGAGGGGCACCCGCCAGTTCGGATACTCGTTCGTCGTGCCCGGCTGGTTCTGGGTCCTCATCTCGCCGACCGCGTCGGCCAGCGACAGGCCGAGGAGCCGCGACGGCGTGCGGCCGAGGTAGCGATACAGCGCCAGCACCGTCTCGTCGACGCCGGGTTTTTCCCCCAGCAGCCCGGCGCGCCGCAGTTCGTCGACCCATGCCGACTGTTCGGTTCGGTCGTCGGCGAGTTCCTCCTCGACGGGGCGGGTCAGCAGGCCGAGCTCCGCGCGCAGCCGCACGTGCTCGCCGGCGAGGTAACCGGCGGTCGGCGGGAGGTCGTGGGTGGTGACCGACGACAGGCAGTACTCCCGCCAGCGCTGCGCCGGTAGCGGGCTGCCGGGGGCGACCGGGTCGTCGCGGTCGAGCTCGAACCACAGGATCGATGTTCCGAGAAGCCCTCGGCGAGCGAGATAGTCGCGAACCCATGGCTCGACCGTGCCGAGGTCCTCGCCGACCACCACGGACTCGGCGCGGTGGGCCTCGAGCGCGAGGATGCCGATCATCGCTTCGTGGTCGTAGCGCACGTACGTGCCCTCGGTCGGTGGCGCGCCCCTGGGAATCCACCACAGCCGGAACATCCCGATGATGTGGTCGACGCGGACGCCGCTGCCGTGCCGCAGGATCGCATTGACCATCGCGCGGAACGGCTCGTAGCCCGTGGCCAGCAGCTGGTCGGGGCGCCACGGCGGCTGCGACCAGTCCTGGCCGAGCTGGTTGAACTCGTCGGGCGGTGCGCCCGCGGTGACTCCGAGTGCGAGCACGTCCTGCATCGCCCACGCGTCGGCGCCGTTGGGATCCACGCCGACGGCGAGATCGTGCATGATGCCGAGCTCCATACCCGCCCGCTGGGCCGTCGACTGCGCGACGGCCAGCTGGTCGTCGAGCTGCCACTGCAACCAGCGGTGGAAGTCGACCGTCTCGGCGTGCTTGGCGGCGAACCCGGCCACAGCGACGTTCGACGGGCGCCTGAACTTCTTGGGCCAGCGGTGCCAGTCCGGACCGTGTCGTTCGGCCAGCGCGCACCAGACCGCGAAGTCGTCGAGGGTGCGCCCCTCCCGCGCACGGTAGGCCTCGTAGGCCAGCTGTCTGCCCGCTGATCGCTCGACGCGGTAGACGCTCATGAGGACGTCACGCTTGGCAGTCCAGGCCGCGTCCCTGTCGATCAGCTCCGCACGCCTGGCGTCGGACTGCACCTCGAGCCGTTTGCGTCGGATCCTGCCGCGCTGTGGCACCTCGGCGAATTCGGGAATGACCTCGGGGCGCAGATAGAGCGGGTTGACGTAGCGCCGCGAGGTCGGCAGGTACGGCGATGGCTCCATCGGCGCGACCGGCGCTGCGGCGTGCATCGGGTTGACCAGGATGTAACCGGCGCCGTGGTGTGCGCCCGACCACACGGCCAGATCGGTCAGGTCGGTGAGATCACCTATGCCCCAAGATCTTTCGGACTGAACACTGTATACCTGGGCGGCCAGACCCCATATCCGCTTGTTGCCGAGCCGCGGTGGCATCTCGAGTTTGGCCGGGACCACGATCAGCGGCGCGCTCGCCTCCGAGGAGCCCGCCTGCAGATAGAGCCGGTGATATCCCAGAGGTAGGTCGGCGGGTAGCTCGAAGGTGGCTTCCCCGACCAGACGGTCACCCAGATCAAAAGGGGGAGTGAGGTTTTCGAGCTGACGCAAACCTGCGCGCACGCTGCCGTCCTCCAGTCGGATCCACAACCCCACCGGATCGCCGTGCGTGACGTGCACCCAGAACGTGGCTTCACTGTCGGCGCGGGCGACGATCGTCGGGGGCAGGGCGCGGGTCCAGTACTCGCGGTCGTGCGCCACGAGCGCGGCAGACCTGTCGTCCTCGGTGCCCGCCTGCACGCCGAGCGCAGCGAGCACGGCGACCAGCGTGGACTCCGGCACGTCGACGTGTTTGCCCGTCCAGTCCTGGTATTCGGTTGCGACGCCGTAGCGGCGGGCGAGGTCGGCTAGCGACTGCGGCGTGTCGGCCATGCGGTCAATCCTGCCTGCTCGGCACCCCGATCACTCGACATCGCGGCTCAACAGGTCGTCCCACGTGTCGCGACGAACGACCAAGCGCGCCTTACCCTCGCGTGCGAACACCACTGGAACGCGCCTGGCGCCGTTGTACTGGTTCGACATCGTGTAGCAGTACGCACCGGTGACCGGAACCGCCAGCAGGTCGCCGACGACGGGGTCGCGCAGGGCGATGGAATCGACGAGTTCGTCGCCGGACTCGCAGTGCCGCCCGACCACGGTCACGGTCTCGCCCTCGCCGCCGACGCGGTCGACCAGCGCGGCCTCGAACCGCTGACCGGTCAGCGACACCTCGAGGTTGTCGCCCATACCACCGTCGACCGCGACGTGGGTGACCACGCCACGCTTGATCGTCGTGACGCGGTACAGCGTGCAGGCGCTGGCGGCGACCATGCTCCGGCCCGGCTCGACGATGATCCGGCTGCCTTCGGGAAGCAGCGCACGGGCCTGTGCCGTCATCGCCTCGGCGTAGTCGTCGACCGTCGGCGGGTGTTCGTCGTAGGTGTAGCGCACGCCGAGTCCGCCGCCGAGGTCGTAGGTGTCGAAGGTGCCGAGCTTCGCTATCGGCTCTACGGCGGCCGCGAGTTGTTCGACGTTGAGCAGTTGGGATCCGACGTGGGTGTGCACGCCGTCGAGCTGCAGCCGGGTGCTGCGCCCGATCCGGGCGATCGCCTCGCGGGCGGCGTCGGGCATCAGGCCGAA
>DATEIG010000508.1:0-6967 GCA_035279185.1 Mycobacterium sp. | reverse complement strand
GAGTAGAAGCTGTTGGCCCACCCACTCGCCGACAGGTTCCACAGGTAGAGCACCCCCGTCGCCACCAACAAGGCCGCCACTCCCAGCCGCGAGCAGACGCGAACTCGCACTGTCGGGGCGGTTTTTGTGCGAGTTTGCGTCTGCTCGGCGGAGGAAGGCGAGGCAGGAAGGACGAGGGTCACCGACCCCATCGTCGGGGACGGGGCTAGGCCCCGGTTTTGGCGGCGCTGTGGCTTGGCTGTGAATTGATCGGCAGAGTCACAACGAATTCCGTTCTGCCGGGCACGCTGTGCACCGTGATGGTGCCGTGGTGGGCTCTGACGACCGCGGCGACGATCGCGAGGCCGAGTCCGGTGCTGCCCTCGCGACGCGACCGTGACGAGTCGCCGCGGGCGAACCGCTCGAAGACCTCCGGCTGCAGCCACACCGGGATGCCGGGGCCGTCATCGGTCACGGTGAGCACGGCGTGGTCGCCGTCGACGGCCAGCGCGGTGGTCACCGACGTCCCCGCCGGAGTGTGCGTGCGCGCGTTGGCGAGCAGATTGGCCAGCACCTGGTGTAGCCGGGCCTCGTCGCCTCGCACGACGACCGGTTCCGACGGCAGGTCCAGTGACCACTGGTGGTCCGGACCTGCGATGTGGGCGTCGCTGGCGGCGTCGACCACCAGGCGGGTCAGGTCGACCTGCTCGCGCTGCAGCGGTCGCCCGGTGTCGAGACGAGCGAGCAACAGCATGTCCTCGACCAGGTGTGTCATGCGTTCGGTCTCGGACTCCACCCGGCTCATCGCGTGGGCGACGTCGTCCGGCAGCACGTCCTGCTTCCGTTGCGCCAGCTCGGTGTATCCGCGAATGGCCGCGAGCGGCGTGCGCAGCTCGTGGCTGGCGTCGGCGACGAACTGGCGGACCCGCATCTCGCTCGCATGCCGGGCGGACAGTGCGCCCGCGATGCGGTCGAGCATGCGGTTCAGCGCGGACCCGAGTTGACCGATCTCGGTGTGGGCGCCCGCCGGGTCGACCTTCACGATGGGGCTCGGCAGGCGAACCTCACCGCGGTCGAGCTCGAGATCGGCGACCTGGCGAGCGGCCGCCGAAACCGTTGCGAGCGGCCGGAACTGACGCCTGATGATGAGGATCCCCGCGGTCGTCGCCGCAATGAGCGCAATGACGCCGACGATGCAGAACATCACCAGCACCCACAGCAGCGTGTCGTCGACATCGGAGGTCGGCAGACCGACGACGATTGTCTCCTCCGGTCCCCGGGAGTGGTTGCCCACCACGCGGTAACGACCCAGGCCGTCCAGATCGACGGTCGTCGGAGAGTGGCTGGGCGCGACGTGAGCGAGCTGTTCGCTTGCAGAAGGGCTGATTCCGGCCCGAGCGCCGTCGGCGGTGATCACGCCCGCGTCGACGGGAACACCCTGTGCGATGACGGCGCCGACCATGCGCGCGGCCTGCCCGGGCGCGTTCAGGAACTCCGGTCCCGGCCCTTCGTCCTCGCGGATGATGATCCGACGCGGGTGGTCCATCGGCGGCGGCTCGCCGAACGGTGGCGGCCCGTGCATCGGCCCTGGCGGTCCGAGGCCGGGTGGCGGCGGCGGCCCGAACGCGAAGATGGCCGCCGACCGGCGGCCCGCTTCGATCAGCTGCTGATCGAGCTGATGTGTCAGAAAGCGTTGCAGCGCGAACTCGGTGGCGATGCCGATGCCCGCACAGACCACCGCGAGCAGTGCCACCTGCGTGACCAGCAGGCGCGCCCGCAGCGACCATGTTCGGGGAGACCGGATCCGAGTCAGCACTCCCGGCGGGTCACTGCGCGGGCTTGAGGACATACCCGGCCCCACGCAGCGTGTGGATCATCGGTTCGCGGCCGCTGTCGATCTTCTTGCGCAGATACGACACGTACAGCTCGACAATGTTGGACCGCCCGCCGAAGTCGTAGCTCCACACGCGGTCGAGGATCTGCGCCTTGGACAGGACCCGCTTCGAGTTGCGCATCATGAACCGCAGCAGCTCGAACTCCGTCGCCGTCAACGCGATCGGTTCGCCGGCACGCGTCACCTCGTGGCTGTCCTCATCGAGCGCCAAGTCACCGACGACGATCGTGGCACCGCCGGTCTCGCTGGTCACCCCGGTGCGGCGCAGCAGCGCCCGCAACCGCAGGACCACCTCCTCGAGGCTGAACGGTTTGGTCACATAGTCGTCGCCGCCCGCGGTGAGCCCGGCGATGCGGTCCTCGACCGAGTCCTTCGCGGTCAGCAGCAGAAGCGGGAGATGCGGAATCCGCTCGCGCAGCCTGCGCAACACGTCGAGCCCGCTCATGTCGGGCAGCATCACGTCGAGCACCACGACGTCGGGCGGATTCTCCTTCGCCAGCGCGATCGCGGTGGCGCCGTCGCCCGCCGTCTGGATCTCCCACCCCTCATATCTCAGCGCCATCGACACGAGCTCGGCGAGCACGGGCTCATCGTCGACGACCAGCACGTTGATGGGCTTGCCGTCCGCGCGGCGCATGACGACGCGCTGCGGGTCCCCTCCGTCAGCGCTCACGCTGATCCGTTCGCGTACGCACGTCGGCCATTATTCGCCAGGGCCGTTAGCGCAGGCTGTGCCGTCTCTGTGTGCGCCCTGTGAAGGCCGCCCGCACATGGGACACCTGCGGCGCCCACAGCCGATTCACAATCCGCCGTTGCACAGTGGACACGTGACGTCCGACAACGCAGATCAGCCGCGCCCGCGGCAGTGGGCCCGGCGCCAGACGCTGGCGGCGGTGGCCGTCGCCGTGGCGGTCGGCGGCGTGGGCGGCGCCGCTGTCTATGCGGCGACAGCGGGTACGCCGCACGCGATGGCGGGTGGGATGCGTGCTGCGACGCATTCGCCGCCGCCGCGTCCCGACGCGTCCCCGCCGGCGCAGGCCGGTCCGACCTCAGCCCCGGGCAACGTGCTGCACAGCGAGTACGTGGTCGCCGACGGGCACGGCGGTTTCTCGACGAAGATCACGCAGACAGGCGTCGTCGACGAACTCACGTTGTCTCAGATCGTGATTCGCAGCGATGACGGGTTCACGCAGATCTATGCGTTCCCATCGGCGTCGGTGGTACCCGACAACTCCGTCGCTGCAAAAGACACCGTCACCGTCGAGGCGACGCGCACGGGGTCGACGGTGACCCTCAACCGGATCGGAGAGAGCCAACCGCCGCCCGGCAATTAACCGGTGCCCGTTGCGATTACGGGCCGAAGCCGTCAGGCACCTCGGCGGTCACCTCTGGCACCGCGACCGAGGTCTCGACCTCCGTGGCTGCCTTTTCAATGGTGCTCGTCTCGCCAAGGGTCATCTCGGTACTGGACACCACGGTCGCCGGGCCGCTCTCCTCGCTCAGCACCGCCGTCAGCGTGCCCATGGCAACCACCGCACTCGCACCGACGGTTGCCGACACCAGCTTCATCTTGCGCGACATCATTTCTGACCACTCCAATTCGGTTCCTGGTCAGCCGTCCCATCCAGCCTGGACGGCCGGTCGAACTGTTGTCCGAGAGGTCCGCGACGACCCCTCCGGCACGTTGGGTAACCGGAAGGGTCGGGGGTGAAACGTCGCGCGATGAGCTATCCGCTACTCGGCCGCCTGCTCCTCGGCGGGCAGTTTTGCCGGGCCCTTGATGACGGGAACCGCCATGGAGGTGGCCTCCACGGTGTCGTCCTTGCCGGAGACGGTGGTCGTCGCCGCCATGGTCATCTTGCCCGCCGCGACATTCTCGGCGCCGGTTGGTTGCTGGTGGATGCCCATGGCCAGCGCGCCCATCGTGACCACGGCACTGCCGCCGATCACAGCGGCCAGTACCTTCGGCTTGCTCTGCGCTTTTGAATTCATCGTCGTTCTCCATCTCATGGTGATGCCGACTCGCCCCTGCGGTGCGGCAACCGTGAAAGTGCAGGTGGAAGCCAGTGAACTCGCGGTTTCTGTCGTCGGGCTGAAGGCCCGGTAGGAGTTGGCTAGCCGCGCCGCGGTCAGGGTTGTCGGCTTCACAGCTCGCGATCTCCTACCCTGTGCGCATGCCTGCTGCGGGACGTTGCCGATGACGCGGTTCCTCGCGCGCCGGCTGGGTAACTACGTCCTGCTGCTGATCCTCGCGTCATTCCTCACGTTCACGCTGACCTCGGTGTCCTTCAAGCCTCTCGACAGCCTCGAGTCGCGCAACCCCCGCCCGCCGACCGAGGTGATCGAGGCCAAGGCCGCCGAACTGAACCTCGACAAGCCGATCCCGATCCGGTACGCCAAGTGGGCCACCGGCGCGGTGACGGGCGACTTCGGCACGACGGTCACGGGCCAGCCCATATCGGCGGAACTCGGCCGCCGCGTGGGGGTCAGCCTGCGGCTGTTGGTGATCGGGGCCCTGCTTGGGACGTTCATCGGTGTCGTCGTCGGCGCGTGGGGCGCGATCCGCCAGTACCACCTGAGCGACCGCGTGATCACCATCGTGTCGCTGCTGTTGCTGAGCACCCCGGTGTTCATCACCGCGTACCTGCTCATCCTCGCCGCGAACGGCACCAATTCCCTTCTGGGCGTTCAACTGTTCGAGTACATCGGCGAGACGTCCCCCGACCCCGTCGGCGGAGGGTGGAACCAGTTCGTCGACCGCGTGCAGCATCTCGTGCTCCCCACGTTCACGCTCGCGCTGCTGGGCACCGCCGGCTACAGCCGCTACCAGCGCAACGCGATGCTCGACGTGCTCGGCCAGGACTTCATCCGCACCGCCCGCGCCAAGGGTCTGACCAGACGACAGGCGCTGTTCAAGCACGGACTTCGGACCGCGCTGATCCCGATGGCGACGCTGTTCGCCTACGGCATCAGCGGTCTGGTGACCGGCGCGGTCTTCACCGAGAAGATCTTCGGCTGGCATGGAATGGGGGAATGGGTCATTGCGGGAATCGCCACACAGGACACCAACATCATCGCCGCGGTGACGGTCTTCACCGGAGCGGCGGTGCTGCTCGCGGGACTGCTCTCCGACGTGATCTACGCCGCCCTTGACCCGAGGGTAAGGGTCACATGAGCGAAGCTTGCGAGCGAATCGACAGCACAGCATGCGGGAACCGAGCCTGCGAGGTAATCGCATGAGCGAACCGGTGACGACGGAAACGGCGACGACCGCGCAATCGGGACTCGACGCGCACGAGTTCGCCTCGCGGCGAACCCTGGTGTGGCGCAGGTTCTTACGCAACAAGCCCGCCGTCATCTCCCTGATCGTGCTCGTGCTGTTCTTCGTCGGCTGCTACGCGTTGCCGCCGCTGCTGCCCTACAGCTACACCGACCTGGACTACTACGCGCTGCAGCAGCCGCCCAGCGCCGACCACTGGTTCGGCACCAACGCCCTCGGGCAGGATCTGCTGGCGCTCACCCTCCGCGGGATGCAGAAGTCGATGCTGATCGGCGTCTGCGTGGCGTTGATCTCGACTGTTCTGGCCGCCACGGTCGGTGCGGTCGCGGGGTACTTCGGCGGCTGGCGCGATCGCCGCCTCATGTGGCTGGTCGACCTGCTGCTCGTGGTGCCCAGCTTCATCGTGATCGCCATCGTCACACCCCGGCTCGGGTCCGCCGATCGCGTCTTCTGGCTGATTCTGCTCTTCTCGGTCTTCGGGTGGATGATCAGCTCGCGCATCGTGCGCGGGATGACGATGAGCCTGCGCGAACGCGAGTACGTGGTGGCCGCGCGGTACATGGGGGTTCCCCACTGGCGCATCATCGTTCGGCACATCCTGCCCAATGTGGCCTCGCTGCTGATCATCGACACCACGCTCAACGTAGGCACCGCGATCATCGGCGAGACAGGGTTGAGCTTCCTCGGCTTCGGCATTCAGCCGCCCGACGTCTCACTCGGCACGCTGATCGCCGACGGCACGAACTCGGCGACGATCTTCCCCTGGGTGTTCCTGTTTCCCGCAGGGGTTCTCGTGCTGATCGTGTTGTGCACCAACCTCATCGGCGACGGCCTGCGCGACGCGCTCGACCCCAGCTCCAAGCCGCTGCGCAGGGGACGCACATGACCCTGCTCGAGGTGCGCGACCTCACGGTCGTTTTCCCGACGGAAGCCGAACGGGTCGCCGCTGTGCGCGGGATGAGCTTCGGCGTCGACTCCGGCGAAGTCGTCGCGCTCGTCGGTGAATCCGGAGCGGGCAAGTCGGCCAGCGCGATGGCCGTCGTCGGCCTGCTCCCCGAGTACGCCGAGGTGACGGGGTCCGTCAGGCTGCACGGCGACGAACTGCTCGGGTTGTCCGACCAGGGCATGTCGCGGGTGAGGGGAAAGTCCATCGGGACCGTCTTCCAGGACCCGATGTCGGCCCTGACGCCCGTCTACACCATCGGCGACCAGATCGCCGAGGCGATCGAGGTCCACGACAGCCAGGTCACCCGCAGGGCCGCGCGCACCCGCGCCGTCGAACTGCTCGAACTGGTGGGCATATCGCAGCCCGACCGCCGCGCACGCGCTTTCCCGCACGAGCTGTCCGGCGGTGAGCGGCAGCGCGTCGTCATCGCGACCGCCATCGCCAACGATCCCGATCTGCTGATCTGTGACGAGCCGACCACCGCGCTCGACGTGACCGTGCAGGCGCAGATCCTCGATGTGCTGAAGACCGCGCGCGACGTCACCGGGGCGGGCGTGCTGATCATCACCCACGATTTGGGCGTCGTCGCGGAATTCGCCGATCGGGCGCTCGTCATGTACGCCGGTCGCGCCGTCGAGGTCGCCTCGGTCGGCCAGCTCTACCGCGACCGCCGGATGCCTTATACCGCAGGGCTTCTCGGATCCGTCCCGCGACTCGACGCGCCCCAGGGGGCGCGCCTCGTGCCGATCCCCGGGGCACCGCCGTCAATGGCCTCGCTGCCGCAGGGCTGCACCTTCGCCCCACGCTGCCCGCTCGCCATCGACGAATGCCGCACCGCGGAGCCGGAACTGATCACGGTCGGCCCGGG